>NZ_JBEYAL010000069.1:0-28999 GCF_040631655.1 Streptomyces sp. NPDC019937 | reverse complement strand
ATCGCCCCGCCACCGGGCAGCGCCTGCATCAACCCGGCCCGCGCCGACACCAGCGCGCAGGCGTCGGCGAGGGACAGCACACCCGCCACATGCGCCGCGGCCACCTCACCGATCGAATGCCCGGCCACGAACCTCGGCACGACACCGAACGACTCCAGCAGCCGGAACAAGGCCACCTCGACCGCGAACAGCGCCGGCTGAGCACAACCCGTCGCGTTCAGCGCCTCGGCGTCCTCACCCCACATCACCTCGCGCAGCCCGGGACCGGACTCATCCAGCACCGCGTCCAACGCCCGCGCGAACACCGGGAACCGGCCGTACAACTCCCGCCCCATACCCAGCCGCTGCGCACCCTGCCCGGAGAACACCACAGCAAGCGGACCTTCGACGGCCACGCCCCGGGCAACCTCGGCCACTCCGTCCTCGGCGGCCAACAGCACCGCCCGATGGTCGAACACCGACCGGCCCGTCGCCAGCGAGAAGCCGACGTCCAGCGGCAGCCGTCCGTCCACGAAGGACCTGATCCGCCCCAACTGCGCGTCGAGCGCGGCATCACTCGTGGCCGACACCGGCCACGGCACCACGGCCGGCCTCACCGCCGGCTCCTCAACGGGCGCCACCACCGGCTCGGGACCCTGTTCGAGGATCACATGGGCATTGGTGCCACTGATCCCGAACGAAGACACCCCCGCCCGACGCGGATGGCCCGTCTCCGGCCACGCCACGTTCTCCGTCAGCAGCTCAACGGCCCCCGCCGACCAGTCCACATGGGACGACGGCTCGTCCACGTGCAACGTCCGCGGCAGCACCCCGTGCCGCATCGCCATGACCGTCTTGATCAGTCCGGCGGCGCCCGCAGCCGCCTGCCCGTGTCCGAGGTTGGACTTCACCGAGCCCAGGTACAGCGGGTGCTCCCGGTCCTGCCCGTATGTCGCCAGCAGCGCCTGCGCCTCGATCGGGTCGCCCAGGGTGGTGCCGGTGCCGTGCGCCTCCACCGCGTCCACCTCCGCCGGGTCCAGCCCGGCGCTCGCCAGGGCCTGGCGGATCACCCGCTGCTGCGAGGGGCCGTTCGGCGCGCTCAGACCGTTCGAGGCACCGTCCTGGTTCACCGCCGAGGACCGCACCACCGCGAGGATGTCGTGCCCGTTGCGCACCGCGTCGGACTGCCGTTCCACCACCAGCGTCGCCACACCCTCGGACCAGCCGGTGCCGTCCGCGGCCTCGGCGAACGCCTTGCAGCGGCCGTCCGGCGCCAGGCCGCCGACCCGGGAGAACCCCGCGAAGGTCACCGGGGTGGCCATGACCATCACCGCCCCCACGAGTGCCAGCGAGCACTCCCCGGCACGCAGGGCCTGCGTGGCCAGGTGCAGCGACACCAGCGACGACGAGCACGCCGTGTCCACCGTGACCGCCGGGCCTTCCAGCCCGAGGACGTAGGCCAGCCGACCGGATGCCACACTCCCCGACAGGCCCGTGGTCGCATGGCCTTCGACGTCCGCGGAGGACCGCATGACCAGCGTGGAGTAGTCATAGCCGCTGAGTCCGACGAACACTCCGGTCCTGCTGCCCCGCAGCGCCACCGGGTCGATGCCCGCCCGCTCGACGGCCTCCCAGGACACTTCGAGCAGCAGACGCTGCTGCGGGTCCATGGCCAGCGCCTCACGCGGGCTGATCCCGAAGAAGCCCGCGTCGAAGTCGGCCGCGCCGCGCAGGAATCCGCCCATGGCGCCGTCGCCCCCCGCGCCTCCTTCCCAGCCCCGGTCCTCGGGGAAGCCGGAGATGGCGTCGCCGCCCGACTCGACGAACCGCCACAGATCCTCCGGCGAGTCCAGCCCGCCCGGGAACCGGCAGCTCATTCCGACGATGACCATCGGGTCATCGGCCACCGCGACCGGCGGGAGCGCCGCCGGAGCGTCCGTCTCCTGGCCTTCCTCCACCAGTTCCCCCAGCAGGAACCCGGCGAGCCCGCGCGGCGTGGGGTAGTCGAAGACCAGCGTCGCGGGCAGGTGGAGCCCGGTGACCGAGGACAGCCGGTTGCGCAGCTCGATCGCGGTCAGCGAGTCGACCCCCAGCCGACGGAAGTCCTTGTCCGCGGAAACGGCCGAGCCGCCCGAGCCGGAATCCGGCGACGTGTGCCCGAGCACGCGTGCGGCTTCGTCGCGCACCAGGTCCACCAGGTGGCGCGCCCGCTCCTCGGGCCGCAGCCCGCGCAGGTGCTCGGCGAGGGCGGCCCGCGACGCTCCGCCCCCGCCGCTGGTCGCGGCGCGACGGCCGGTGCGGACCAGTCCGCGCAGCAGCGCCGGGACCGCTGCCGGCGCGGGAAGTGCTCCCCCGCCCGTGCCCCCGGTGACCGGCAGCGGGACCACCAGCGCGTCGTCGCCGGCGGTGGCGGCGTCGAACAGGGCCAGTCCGCGCGCCGTCGAGAGCAGCGGCAGGCCGAGGGCGGCAGCGCGGCGCAGGTCCTGGTTCTCCAGGCCGCTGGTCATGCCGACGCCCTGCTCCCACGCGGGCCAGGCCAGCGACACGGCGGGCAGCCCGGCGGCCCTGCGGTGGTGCGCGAGGGCGTCCAGGAAAGCGTTGCCCGCCGCGTAGTTCGCCTGCCCCGGGGCGCCCATCACACCGGCGGTCGAGGAGTACAGGACGAAGGCGGCGAGGCCGGTGTCCTTCGTCGCCTCGTGCAGATGCCAGGCCGCGTCCACCTTCGGCCGCAGTACGGTGCTGAGCCGCCGCGGGGTCAGCGAGCCGACGACGCCGTCGTCGAGCACGCCCGCCGTGTGCACCACCGCGGTCAGCGGATGTTCGCCGGGAATCGCGTCCACCAGTGCCCGTACGGCGTCCGGGTCGGCGACATCGCAGGCGACCACGGAGACCTCGGCGCCGTACGCGGTCAGTTCGGCGCGCAGGTCGTGCGCGCCGGGCGCGTCCGGCCCGCGGCGCGCGGCCAGAACCAGGTGCCGCATTCCGCGCTCGGCGACCAGGTGGCGGGCGAGTTCCCCACCCAGGCCGCCGGTGCCGCCGGTGATCAGGACGGTGCCTTCGGGGTCCCACGCGGGCGGCAGGGTCAGGACGAGCTTGCCGACGTGCCGCGCCAGGCTCATGTGGCGGAACGCGTCCGGCGCCCGCCGCACGTCCCAGGCACGTACGGGCAGCGGCTCCAGCGCGCCCGCGCCGAACAGCTCCATGAGCGCGGCGAGCATCCGCTGGATGCCGTCGGGGGCGACCCAGCCCAGGTCGAAGGCGTGATAACGCACGCCCTCCGGCACTTTGTCCGGGTCCCGTACGTCGGTCTTGCCCATCTCAAGGAACCGGCCGCCGGGGCCGAGCAATCGCAGCGACGCATCCACGAACTCACCGGACAGCGCGTTGAGTACGACGTCGATCCCGCCGTCACCCACGACGGCGGCGAAGGCCGCCTCGAAGCCGGTGGTGCGGGAGGAGGCGATGTGGTCGTCCGCGACGCCCAGTTCACGCAGGGTGTCCCATTTGCCTTCGCTCGCGGTGGCGAACACCTCCGCGCCGAGATGGCGCGCCAGCTGGATCGCCGCCATGCCGACGCCGCCCGCGCCCGCGTGCACGAGCACCTTGTCGCCCGGCCGTATCGCGGCGAGGTCCACCAGCGCGTGGTACGCCGTGAGGAACACGAGCGGGACCGAGCCGGCCGTCTCCCACGACCAGTCCTCGGGCACGGCCGTCAGCTGCCGCTCGTCCACCACGACGGTCGGGCCGAACCCACCGGACACCATGCCCAGCACCCGGTCGCCGGGCCGCAGGCCGGTCGCCTCCGGGCCGACCGCCGCGACCACGCCCGCCGCCTCGGAGCCGAACAGCCCGGCCTCGCCGGGGTACATGCCCAGGGCGTTCAGCACGTCGCGGAAGTTGATCCCGGCGGCCCGCACGGCCACCCGCACCTGGCGCCCGGTCAGCGGCTCGAGAACCTCGGGGCACTCCGTCAGGGCCAGCGCGTCGAGGCTGCCCTTCGCGTGGCTGTCCAGTCGCCACGGCCTGTTCGCCGGCGGCACCAGCCCGCCGCCCGACGCCACGCGCGCCAGCCGGCCGACCCGCAGCTGCCCGGCCCGGATCAGCGCCTGCGGCTCGTCGAGGTCCAGCAGCCCGGGCACGCCCGGCAGTACGGGGCCGGCCGCCGCCGCGTCGTCGAGGTCCACCAGCAGGAACCGGCCCGGGTTCTCCGACTGCGCGGACCGCACCAGGCCCCACACCGCCGCGGCGGCCGGGTCGGTGACGTCCTCGCCGTCCGAGGCGATCGCACCCCGTGTCACGAACACCAGGCGGGAGCGGGTGAAGCGTTCCTCGGCGAGCCAATCCTGGATCAGGCCCAGCACACGGCGCGTCAGCGCGTGCACGGCCTCGGGACCGCAGCCCCCCGCCGGCGTTACGGCGACGACCCGCGGCACCTCGGCCAACTCGGCCAACTCGGCCAGGGACGGCGCACCTTGGCGGACGGTACCCGTCGAGTCCAGCGCCGCGCCCAGTCCGAAGTCGTCCGCGCCGATCACGGCCCAGGTCCCGCCCACGGCGTCCGGGGTGGTCTGCGGGATCCAGTCCAGGCGGAACAGCGAGTCGGCCGGGTCCGGGCCCGCGGGCGTGGTGGCGGACGCGGCCGACGGCGCCCGCAGGAACAGCGAGTCCACCGAGATCACGGGCGCGCCGTGTACGTCGGCCGCGGCGACGACGACGGTGTCGGGGCCGGTCCTGAGCACCCTGGCCCGCAGCACGTCGGCGCCGGAGGCGTGCAGCGAGACCCCGGTCCACTCGAAGGGCACCAACTGCTCGCCGTCGCCGGAGTCCGCCGCGACGTGCAGCACCGAGTCCAGAAGTCCGGGGTGGATGCCGAAATCCCCGGCGTCGCGTGCGGTCCGCGGCAGGGCCACCTCGGCGAAGAGTTCGTCGCCCCGGCGCCAGGCCGCCCGCAGGCAGCGGAACGTCGCCCCGAAGTCCAGGCCGGATGCCGCGTACCGGTCGTAGAGCCCGTCGATGTCCATGGCTCTCGCGCCGGGCGGCGGCCACCGCGTGGCGTCGAATTCGGCCACCCGCTCGCCCGGGGCGAGCCGTCCGACGGCATGCAGCGTCCAGGCCGCCTCGGGCGCCTCCGCGGGGCGCGCGAAGAACCGTATTTCCCGGCGGCCCTCGTCGTCGGGTTCGCCCACCCGTGCCTGGACCTGCGTCCCGCCGTCCTCGGCCAGCGCGAGCGGTACGACCATGGTGAGTTCCTCAACCCGGTCGCAGCCCGCCTGGTCGCCGGCCCGGACGGCCAGTTCCAGGAACCCGGTGCCGGGGAAAAGGATCACGCCGCCGACCCTGTGGTCGGCGAGCCAGGGCTGTGCCGCCGGGGACAGCACACCGGTCAGCGCCAGTTCGTCCGCACCGGCCACGACCATCACCGCGCCGAGCAGCGGGTGGCCGGTGGGCTCCAGCCCCGTCCCGGACAGGTCCACGGACAGGTCGGCCCCCGAGGGCCAGAACCGCTCGTGCTGGAAGGCGTACGTCGGCAAGTCGACCCGGCGGGCCCCGGTGCCCGCGAAGAACGCCGCCCAGTCCACCGTGACCCCGCCCACATGCAGCCCTGCGACCCCGGTCACCAGCGCGGCCTCTTCACCGCGGTCCTTGCGCAGCAGGGGAAGCACCGCGGCCTTCTCCGGCACCGACTCGCGGGCCGCCGCCGAAAGCACCCCGTCGGGCCCGAGCTCCGCGAACACGTGGGCACCTGCGTCGGCCAGCGCCCGTACCCCGTCGGCGAAGCGCACGGTCTCCCGTACGTGCCGCACCCAGTACTCCGGTGAGCACAGTTCACCCGCGTCGGCCACCTGGCCGGTCAGGTTCGACACCACCGCGATCCGCGGCTCGTGGAACTCCAGCCCGGCGAGGGCCTGACGGAAGGCAGCGAGCATCGGGTCCATCAGCGGCGAGTGGAAGCCGTGCGACACCCGCAGCCGGCTGGTACGGCGGCCCCGGGCCTCCAGCCGCGCCGCGATCTCCCGTACGGCCGCCTCGTCACCGGACACGACCACCGCGGACGGCCCGTTCACCGCGGCGATCGACACCCGCTCGGTCAGCAGGGGCGTGATGTCGTCCTCGGTGGCCCGTACCGCGACCATCGCCCCGCCGGCGGGCAGGTCGTCCATGAGCCGCGCCCGCGCGTTCACCAGCGTGCACGCGTCGGTCAGCGACAGCACACCGGCGACGTGCGCGGCCGCGACCTCGCCGATCGAGTGCCCGGCGACGAAATCAGGCTGCACGCCCCACGATTCGAGCAGCCGGAACAGCGCCACCTCGATGGCGAACAGCGCGGGCTGGGCGTATCCGGTCCGGTCGAGTTCGTCGGCGTGTGCGCCCCACATGACCTCGCGCAGCGGGCGGTCCAGACCGGGATCGAGTGCGGCCTGGACGGCGTCCAGCGCCCCGGCGAACGCCGGGAACCGGTCGTACAGTTCCCGCCCCATGCCGAGCCGCTGCGCCCCCTGCCCGGAGAACAGCATGGCCAGCTTCGTGCGGTCGGGGACGGTGCCGTCCACCACGGAGGGCGCCGTGCCGTTCTCGGCCCAGGCCACCAGCCCGTCCCGGAGCGCTTCGCGGCCGTCCGCGACGACGGCCACCCGGTGTTCGAGACTCGTCCGGGACGTCGCCAGGGAGAACGCCACATCGAGCGGGCGCGGTCCGGATTCCTCGTCCAGCAGGGGGAGCGCGGCGGTGACCTGGTCCCGCAGGGCGGCCTCGGTGGCTCCGGACAGCACCCAGGGCAGCGCGGTCGGCTGCCACTCCGCCGTCGTGGAGGTCCCGGGGGCTCCGGGGGTCTCCTCGGCGGGGGTGTCCGGCGCCTGTTCCAGGATGACGTGCGCGTTGGTGCCGCTCACCCCGAACGACGACACGCCCGCGCGCCGAGGGCGGCCCGTGTCCGGCCACTCGCGCGACTCCCTCAGCAGGTCCACCGCTCCGGCGGACCACTCCACACGAGATGACGGTGTGTCGGCGTGGAGGGTCTTCGGCACGGTGCCGTGACGCATCGCCATGACCGTCTTGATCACCCCGGCGACCCCGGCCGCGGCCTGGGCGTGCCCGAGGTTCGACTTGACCGACCCCAGCAGCAGCGGCGTATCCCGTTCCTGGCCGTAGGTCTCCAGGAGGCTTTGCGCCTCGATCGGGTCGCCCAGCGGCGTGCCGGTGCCGTGCGCCTCCACCACGTCCACGTCGGCCGGGGCGAGTCCGGCGGCGGCCAGCGCCTGCCGGATGACACGCCGCTGCGCCGGGCCGTTGGGCGCGGTGAACCCGTTCGACGCGCCGTCCTGGTTGACCGCGCTGCCGCGCACCACGGCGAGCACCGGATGCCCGTTGCGCCGCGCGTCGGACAGCTTCTCCAGCACCAGCACGCCGACGCCCTCGGACCAGCCGGTGCCGTCGGCGGAGTCGGCGAACGCCTTGCACCGCCCGTCACGGGCGAGCCCGCCCTGACGGCTGAACTCGATGAGCGGCCCCGGCGTGGACATCACGTTGACCCCGCCGACGAGCGCCAGCGAGCACTCGCCGCCGCGCAGCGCCTGCGTGGCGAGGTGCAGGGCGACCAGCGAGGACGAGCACGCCGTGTCGACGGTCAGCGCGGGCCCCTCCAGCCCCAGGGTGTACGACAGCCGCCCGGACACCGCGCTCGCCGCGATCCCGGTGCCGACCTCGCCGGTCGCGTCGTCCAGCGAGCGCACCATCAGGTACGCGTAGTCCTGGCCGTTCGTGCCCATGAACACGCCGGTCCGGCTGGAGCGCAGGCGGCTGGCGTCGATGCCCGCCCGTTCGATCGCCTCCCACGAGGTCTCCAGCAGCAGCCGCTGCTGCGGATCCATCCGCAGCGCCTCACGCGGCGAGATCCCGAAGAAGCCGGGGTCGAACTCCGTGGCGCAGTCGAGGAATCCGCCCTGCCGGCTGACCTCGTTGCCGCGCTCGTCGGTCTGGCCGTCGCGCAGGGCGCCCAGGTTCCAGCCACGGTCGGTGGGAAATCCGGAGATCGCGTCGGTGCCGGCCGCCACCAGCCGCCACAGGTCCTCCGGGGAGCGCACGCCGCCGGGGTAACGGCAGCCCATGCCGACGACGGCGACCGGTTCGGTGGCCGCGGCGATCAGATGCCGGTTCTGCCGGCGGAGGCGCTCGGTCTCCTTCATCGCCGCGCGCAGTGCCTGGGCGACCTGCTCGCCGGACGTGCTCATGACTGCCTCCGTCGTTCGGGCGACTCGTCGTCGGGGGACGTGCCGTCGTCGGGTCCTCGGCGTGACTCACCGTCGGGTTGTCCTTGGAGGGCGGCTCGTACCAGGTCCTCCAGAGCCATCGCGTCGATGGACTCCTCATCCGGCTCGGCGTCCGATGCCCCGGCCCCGGCCCCGGTCCCGTCGCCCGCCAGTTGGAGCAGCGGCTCCAGCAGACCGATCTCGCGGAGTCGGCCGACCGGCACCGAGGCGAGCACCGACCGGATCTCGGCGTCCTCGGCCGATTCGGCGGCCTCGGCGGCCGGGACCCCGGCCCCGGAGCCGTCGGGCGCCAGCCGTCCGGCGATGTGCTCGGCCAGCGCCAGGGGCGTCGGGTAGTCGAACACCAGCGTCGCCGCCAGGCTCAGGCCGGTCGCGGCGCCGAGCTGGTTGCGCAGTTCGACGGCGCCGAGGGAATCCACCCCCAGGTCCCGGAACGGCCGCTCGGCGCCGACCGCGTCCGCGGTGCGGTAGCCGAGTACGTACGCGGACCGGGTACGGACCAGGTCGAGCACGGCCTCCAGGCGCCTGCCCGCGGGGAGCCTCACCAGCCGCTCCCGCAGCACGTCGCCCGCGGAGTCCGCCGGTTCGCCGCGCGCGGCCACCAGCTCCTGGTAGCCGGGCAGTTCGCGGAGCAACGCGCTCGGCCGGGCCGCGCTGTACGCCTGGGCGAACCGTTCCGGGGCGATCTCGGCGACCAGCGCGGTGGGATCCGCTTCCGTCACCAGCCGGCGCAGCGCCTCGCTCGCCAGCTCCGGGTCCATCGCGTGGACCCCCGCCCGGCGGGCCGCCTCTTCGGCCTCGGCCTTCTCCGCCGTGCCGCCACCGCCCCAGGCACCCCAGGCGATCGAGGTCGCGGGCAGGCCATGCGCCCGCCGCCGCTCGGCCAGGGCGTCCAGCACGGCGTTCGCCGCCGCGTAGTTCGCCTGACCGGGGTTGCCCACGACGGCGGACGCGGAGGAGAACAGCGCGAACACCGACAGGTCCGCCCCGCGTGTCAGCTCATCGAGCAGGAACGCGGAGGTGACCTTGGACCGGAACACGGTCCCGAACCGCTCCGGGGTCAACCGGTCGAGCACGCCGTCGTCCACCACACCGGCGGTGTGCACCACACCGGTCAGGGGGTGTTCGGCCGGAACGCCCTCCAGCAGCGCGGTCAGCTGCGCCCGGTCGGCGACATCGCACGCGGCGACGGTGACCCGTGTCCCGAGCGCGGCCAGCTCCTCGCACAACGCGCCGATTCCCGGCGCCTGGGAGCCCCGTCGCCCGACGAGCAGCAGATGCGGCGCACCCGCGCGGGCGAGACACCGGGCGACCTGTCCGCCGAGCGCACCGGTGCCACCGGTGATCAGGACCGTTCCGGTCGGCTCCCAGGCCCCCGTGCCGGCAGGCGCGGCGCCGTGCGGGTCGGGCCGTTCCGTGGACCGGTCGGCGGGGGACGGGATCAGCCGTCGGCCGAATACCGCGCTCTTGCGGACCGCTACCTGATCCTCGCCGTCCCATCCGGCCAGCACGGCGGCGAATCCCGCGGCGGCCCGCTCGTCGAGTTCGCCCGGGAGGTCGATCAGACCACCCCAGCGGTCCGGGTACTCCAGCGCGACGACCCGGCCCAGGCCCCAGACGGCCGCCTGCACCGGCCCGATCACCGCATCCGAGCGCCCGACCGACACCGCACCGCGCGTCACGCACCACAGCGGGGCGGTGATCCCGGCGTCGCTCAGCGCTTGCACGAGCGTGGCGGTGCCGACCGTGCCGGACGGGGCACCGGTGCCGGAATCCGCTTCGTCCAGTGCCAGCAGGGAGAGCACTCCGGCGTGGGCACCGGAATGGGCGTCGGCGTGGTCGCGGAGGCGGGCCGCCAGCTTCTGGCGGTCGTACGCCGTGACCGGCACGCGCACCACATCGGTGCCCAGCGCGTCCAGGGCCGCGGTGACCCACGGGTCGTCGGCGTACGCGGCGGGGAGGACGGCGAGCCACGTCCCCGTCGGGGTGCCGGCGGGAGCACCGGAGACCGGCTTCCAGACGATGCGGTGGCGCCAGCCGTCCAGCGTGGACTCCTCCTGGCGCTGCCTGCGCCAGTCCAGCAGCGCGGGCAGCACCCGCGACAGCGCGTCGTCCTCGACGTTCAGCGCCGCTCCGAGCGAGGCGAAGTCCGCGCCCTCGACGGCGGACCAGAAGGCGTCGTCCGCCTGGCCTGCCCCGTCCTGTTCGCTCGTACGGGTCGCGGGCGCGGGCATGGCGTCCGGCCAGAACCGTTCGTGCTGGAAGGCATAGGTCGGCAGGTCGACCTGCCGCGCGGTGCCCGCGAAGTACGACTGCCAGTCGACGGTGACACCGCGCAGCCGCAGTCGGGCCAGGGCCGCCGCGACGGACGCCTGCTCCGGCCGCTCCGGGTGCAGCGTCGGAACGGCGGCAGCGTCATCGGGCAGGGTGGCGCGGGCCATGCCCAGCAGTACGTTGCCCGGGCCGAGTTCCAGGAGCGCCGTGACCTCGCGGTCCGCCAGGGCTTGGACGCCGTCGGCGAAGCGGACCGTCTCCCGGACGTGCCGGACCCAGTACTCCGGCGAGCACAGCTCACCGGCGGTGGCCAGCGTGCCGGTCAGGTTCGACACCACCGCCACCCGCGGCTCACCGAACTCCAGCTCCCCGGCCACCCGACGGAACTCCTCCAGCATCGGATCCATCAACGGCGAATGGAACGCGTGCGAGACACGCAAACGACTCGTCCTGCGCCCCTCACCCTCGAACCGGGCCACCACCGCCAGGACGGCACCCTCCTCACCGGACACCACCACCGACCCCGGACCGTTCACCGCCGCCACCGACACCCCACCGGTCAGCAAAGGCGCCACCTCATCCTCGGCCGCCTCAACCGCCACCATCGCCCCGCCAACCGGCAACTCATCCATCAACCGCGCCCGAGCCGCCACCAGACGACAGGCATCCTCCAGCGAGAACACCCCCGCCACATACGCCGCCGCCACCTCACCGATCGAATGCCCGGCCACATAATCCGGCACCACACCCCACGACTCCACCAGCCGGAACAACGCCACCTCCACCGCGAACAACGCGGGCTGCGCAAACCCGGTCCGATCCAGCACCCCCGGCTCCCCGCCCCACATCACCTCCCGCAGTGAGGGATCGAACCGCGCCAGTACGGCATCCAGCGCCTCCGCGAACACCGGGAAACGCCCGTACAACTCCCGCCCCATACCCAGCCGCTGACTCCCCTGCCCGGAGAACAGGAACGCCAGCTTCCCGGGGCGTGGCGCGTCCGCGCGGAGGATGTGCGGGCCGTCTTCGCCGTCGGCGAGGGCGGCCAGTGCGGCCAGCAGTTCGCTTCGGTCGGTGGCCAGCAGCGCGGCCCGGTGCTCGAACAGCGAGCGGGTGGTGGCCAGCGAGTACGCCACGTCGGCGAACTCGAGCCCGGGCCGCGCGTCGGCGTGGGCGAACAGGCGTCGTGCCTGCGCCCGCAAGGCGTCCGGCGTCCTGGCGGACAACAGGACCGGAACGGTCTCACCGTCGACGGGAGACGGTCGCGCGGGTTCCTCGGTCGGCGGTGCCTGCTCCAGGATCACGTGCGCGTTCGTCCCGCTGGCGCCGAACGAGGAGATGCCCACCCGGCGCGGGCGGCCGGAGTCCGGCCACTGGGCCGGTTCGGTCAGCAGCCGGATCGCACCGGCGCTCCAGTCCACATGGGACGAAGGCGTGTCCGCGTGCAGGGTCTTCGGCAGCAGGCCGTGCCGCATCGCCTGCACCATCTTGATCACCCCCGCCGCGCCCGAGGCGGCCTGGGTGTGCCCGATGTTGGACTTCAGGGAGCCGAGCAGCAGCGGACGCGTCCGGTCCTGCCCGTAGGTCGCCAGCAGGGC
Organism: Streptomyces sp. NPDC019937; assembly: GCF_040631655.1. Lineage (NCBI taxonomy): Bacteria > Bacillati > Actinomycetota > Actinomycetes > Kitasatosporales > Streptomycetaceae > Streptomyces > Streptomyces sp. NPDC019937. The sequence goes on along the minus strand of NZ_JBEYAL010000069.1, from coordinate 16,881 downwards.
CTGTGCCTCGATCGGATCGCCCAGCGTGGTGCCCGTGCCGTGCGCCTCCACCGCGTCGATGTCGGCGGGCGAGAGTCCGGCGCCGGCCAGCGCGCGCTGGATCACCCGCTGCTGCGACGGCCCGTTCGGCGCGGTGAGGCCGTTGGAGGCACCATCCTGGTTGATCGCCGAGCCGCGGAGTACGGCGAGCACGGGGTGACCGCTGCGGCGCGCGTCCGAGAGGCGTTCGATCACCAGCATGCCCACGCCCTCGGCCCAGCCCGTACCGTCGGCGTCCTCGGAGAACGCCTTGCAGCGGCCGTCCGGTGAGAGCGCGCCCTGTGCGCTGAACTCCACGAAACCGACTGGGGTCGCCATCACGGTCACGCCGCCGGCCAAGGCCACCGAGCACTCCCCCGACCGCAGCGCCTGCGCGGCCAGGTGGAGGGCGACCAGCGACGACGAGCAGGCGGTGTCCACCGAGACGGTGGGACCCTGGAGCCCGAAGGTGTACGCCAGCCTGCCGGAGAGGAGACTCGCCGACTGCGCGGTCTCCCACCGGCCGAGGTGCTCGGGCAGGCGGTAGTCACCGCTGCCGCCGCCGACGAACGCTCCGGCGTCGGTCCCGCGCAGCGCGGTCGGGTCGATCCCCGCCCGCTCCAGGGCTTCCCAGGCAGCTTCGAGTACGAGGCGCTGCTGCGGGTCCATCACCAGGGCCTCATGCGGAGAGATCCCGAAGAAGCCGGGGTCGAAGTCGGCCGCGTCGTGCAGGAAGCCGCCGCTGCGGGTGACGCTTCCGCCGTGGCCTCCCGGGCCTCCGTTCACAAGGGCGTCGAAGTCCCAGCCTCGGTCCACCGGCATGTCGCCGACGGCGTCGGTGCCGGCCATGACGAGTTCCCAGAGGTCTTCCGGCGACCGCACCCCGCCGGGGAAGCGGCAGCTCATACCGACGATCGCGATCGGGTCGTCGGCCGTACGGGCGGACGGCGCCGGGGCGGCCGGGCCGGTCCGCTCGCCGAGCAGGGCGGTCAGCAGGTGGTCGGCCAGTTCGTTCGGGGTCGGGAAGTCGAATACGGCGGTGGCGGGCACGCTCAGTCCGGTCGCCCTGGTGAGCTGGTCGCGCAGGTCGACGGCGGTCAGGGAGTCGAACCCGAGGTCCCGGAAGGGCAGATCGGCCTCGACGGCTCCGGCGTCGGTGTGCCCCAGCACCAGGGCGCTCTTCTCCCTCACCACGGCGAGCAGTTCGCCGAATCGCTCGGTTTCGGGCAGGCCGAGCAGCCTGTCCCGAAGCTCGGTCGCCGCGGGTCCCTCGGTGCCCGCGATCCCTGCGATGCCGGCGGTCTCGCCGTCCCGTAGCGCGGCGTCGAGCGCCGCGCGGGCCTCCGGCAGGCCGTCCAGCAGCGCGCTGGGCCGAGCCGCGGTGAAGGCGGGCGCGAAGCTGTCCCACTCCACGTCGGCCACGGTCAGCGATGCCTCGCCACTCGCGACCGCACGGCCGAGGGCCGCGAGCGCCACCTCCGTGTCCAGCACGGGCAGCCCGCTCGCCCGGAGGTGGCCGGTCATCGACCGCTCGGTGACCTCCGCCCACGCGCCCCACGCGACGCACAGCGCGGCCATGCCACGGTCGCGGCGCCGCTGCGCCACGGCTTCCAGAACGGCCCCCGTGGCCGCCTCGGCGCCTCGGCCTCGTGCCCCCCACACTCCGGCGACCGAGCTGAACAGGACGAACGCGTCCAGGTCCCGGTCGGCGAGCAGGTCGTCGAGGTTCGTCACCCCGGCGAGCGCTTCGGAGAGCGTGGCGCCGACGAGCTCCTCGGCATGCACGACGGCGGTCAGCTCACCGGCCGGGAGGACGTCGAGTACGGCCTCCAGCTCGTCACGATCGGCGGTGTGGCAGGCCAGTACGGTGACCGGGGTTCCCCACTCGGCCGCGAGATCCGCGTCCGTCAGGCCGGCTGTGTCGCGCCCGATGAGGACGAGATGCCCGGCGCCTTCCCGGGCCAGCCAGCGGGCGACCCGGACGCCCATCGGTCCGGTGCCGACGACGAGCGCGGTTCCGGACGGGGTCCAGCTCCCGTCGGGCGCCGTGGCCCGGACGAGGCGCCGCGCGAACACCCCGGAGGGCCGCACCGCGAGCTCGTCCTCCGGGGCGGGCAGCGGACGAGGTCCACCGGAGGCGTGGCCGAGCAGCGCGGCGAACCGCGCATCCGGCGCCTCGGCCAAGTCGATCACGCCACCCCACCGTTCGGGCCGCTCGAGCGCGGCCACCCGCCCCGCACCCCACACCGCCGCCTGGCGGGCGTCATCGACACGGTCACCGGGTCCCGTCTTCACGGCGCCCCGCGTGACGCACCACAGCGGCGCGGTGATCCCGGCCTCCGCCAGGGCCTCCAGCAGCTCCAGCGGACCAGGTTCGGACGAAAGCAGCGAGACCACACCGGTGAAGTCCGTACGGTCGGCGTCGGACACCCGGTGGACCACGCGGACGGCCTCGGCATCCGGCGCGTCACCACCCAGGGCATCGACGGCGGCGGAAGCCCAGGGGTCGCCCGCCTCCGCGAGCACGAGCCACCGACCCGGCCGCTCGGCGACCACGTCCGGCACCGGCACCGGCACCGGCACCGGCACCCAGCTCACCCGATATTGCCGGGCATCCGCGACGGCGGCCGCGCGCCTGCGGCGGTTCCACGACGAGAGCGCCGACAGTGCCGGGGCCATCGCGCTCGCCGCGTCGCCGTCGAGGCCCAGCGTCGCGGCCAGTGCCTCCGGGTCCTCGCTCTCCACCGCCGACCAGAACTCGGCGTCGACCGGGTCGGCCGACGCGCTCGGCGTCGCCGGTTCGGGCCAGAAATGCCGACGCTGGAAGGCGTACGTCGGCAGGCTGACGCATCCCGCACCCGTCCCGGCGAAGAAGGCGCGCCAGTCGATGGAAGTGCCGTGCACATGCAGCCGGGACAACGCGGTCACCAGCGCGGTTTCCTCACCGTGGTCGCGGCGCAGCACCGGCACCGCCAGCGCGCCTTCGACCAGCTGCCCCGTCGCGGCGGACAGCTGCCCGTCGGGGCCGAGTTCGACGTACGCGCCCACGCCCGCGTCGCGCAGGGCCTGGACGCCGTCGGCGAAGCGGACCGTCTCCCGGACGTGCCGGACCCAGTACTCCGGCGAGCACAGCTCACCGGCGGTGGCCAGCGTGCCGGTCAGGTTCGACACCACCGCCACCCGCGGCTCACCGAACTCCAGCTCCCCGGCCACCCGACGGAACTCCTCCAGCATCGGATCCATCAACGGCGAATGGAACGCGTGCGAGACACGCAAACGGCTCGTCCTGCGCCCCTCACCCTCGAACCGGGCCACGACCGCCAGGACGGCACCCTCCTCACCGGACACCACCACCGACCCCGGACCGTTCACCGCCGCCACCGACACCCCATCGGTCAGCAAAGGCGCCACCTCGTCCTCGGCCGCCTCGACCGCCACCATCGCCCCGCCAACCGGCAACTCATCCATCAACCGCGCCCGAGCCGCCACCAGACGACAGGCATCCTCCAGCGAGAACACCCCCGCCACATGCGCCGCCGCGACCTCACCGATCGAATGCCCGGCCACATAATCCGGCACCACACCCCACGACTCGACCAGCCGGAACAGCGCCACCTCCACCGCGAACAACGCGGGCTGCGCGAACCCGGTCCGATCCAGCACCTCCGGCTCCCCGCCCCACATCACCTCCCGCAGTGAGGGATCGAACCGCGCCAGTACGGCATCCAGCGCCTCCGCGAACACCGGGAAACGCCCGTACAACTCCCGCCCCATACCCAGCCGCTGACTCCCCTGCCCCGAGAACAGGAACGCGACCGGTCCGCGTGCGCCGCGTGCCACGCCGCGCGCGACCTCCGTCGCCCCGTCCTCGGTGGCGAGCAGCACCGCGCGGTGCGCGAAGGCGGAGCGGGCCGTTGCCAGCGAGTAGGCCACGTCGACGGCGGGCAGCTCGGGGTGGTGCTCGGTGAAGGACGTGAGCCGCGTGAGCTGCGCGCGCAGCGCCTCCGCCGTCTTGCCGGAGACGAGCCACGGCACTACCGCGGGTACGGTCCGGGCGGGCTCGGTTTCCGGTCGCCGCCTGTCCGCCGGCGCCTGTTCGATGATGACGTGGGCGTTCGTGCCGCTCATGCCGAACGCCGACACGCCCGCCCGGCGCGGCCCGCCGGTCTCGGGCCAGGCGGCGGGCCGGCTGAGCAGCGCGAGTTCACCGGAGGCCCAGGCGATGTGCGGTGACGGGGCGTCCGCGTGCAGGGTTTTGGGCAGCGTGCCCCGTTGCATCGCCAGGACCATCTTGATCACACCCGCGACACCGGCCGCGGCCTGGGTGTGACCGAGGTTCGACTTGACCGTGCCCAGGTGCAGCGGGCGCTCGCGGTCCTGGCCGTAGGTCGCCAGCAGCGCCTGCGCCTCGATCGGATCGCCCAGCGTGGTGCCCGTGCCGTGCGCCTCCACCGCGTCGATGTCGGTGTACGCCAGCCCCGCGTCGGCCAGCGCCTGCCGGATGACGCGCTGCTGGGAGGGGCCGTTGGGGGCGGTGAGGCCGTTGGACGCGCCGTCCTGGTTGACGGCGGTACCGCGCACGATGCCGCGGACCTCGTGCCCGTTGCGCATCGCGTCGGAAAGCCGTTCCAGTACGAGCACGCCGACGCCCTCCGACCAGGAGGTGCCGTCCGCGTCACCGGAGAACGCCTTGCAGCGGCCGTCCGGGGCCAGCCCGCCCTGGGCGCTGAACTCCACGAAGGCGTCCGGGCCCGACATCACCGAGACACCGCCGGCGAGCGCCAGCGAGCACTCGCCGCCGCGCAGCGCCCGGGTGGCCCAGTGCAGGGCGACCAGCGAGGCCGAGCAGGCGGTGTCGACGGTGACCGCCGGGCCTTCGAGACCCAGCGCGTACGACACACGTCCCGACAGCACGCTCGCGGTGTTGCCGGTGGCCGCGTACCCCTGTACGTCCTCGGAACCGGCCCGCAGCACGGTGGTGTAGTCCTGACCGTTGGTGCCGACGAAGACGCCCGTCTGGGTGCCGCGCAGCGCGCCGGGGTCGATGGCGGCCCGTTCCAGCGCTTCCCACGAGGTCTCCAGCAGCAACCGCTGCTGCGGGTCCATGGCAAGCGCCTCGCGGGGCGAGATCCCGAAGAACCCGGCGTCGAACTCGGCCACGCCGCTGAGGAATCCGCCCTCGCGGGTGATGGACGACCCGGCCGCCAGCGCGTCCAGGTCCCAGTGCCGGTCGGTCGGGAACGGCGAGATCGCGTCGCGCCCCTCCGAGAGCAGCTGCCAGAAGTCCTCGGGCGAGGTCACTCCGCCGGGGAAGCGGCAGCCGATGCCGACGATCGCGATCGGGTCGTCGGCCAGGGGCCGGGTAGCGGGGTCCGCCGGCCGGGTGGCGGAGTCCGCCCGCTCCGGCAGCGATCCGAGCAGCTCGGCGAGCAGGAACTCCGCCAGTTCATGCGGGGTCGGGTAGTCGTACACCAGCGAGGCGGGCAGGGTCAGCCCGGTGGCCGTGGCGATCCCGTTGCGCAGTTCCAGCGTGGTCAGCGAATCGAAGCCCAGGTCCCGGAAGGTCCAGTCGGCCTCGACGGTGGCTGCGTCGGCGTGGCCGAGCACCGCGGCCACCTGGGTGCGCAGCAGATCCAGCAGGAACCTGCCGCGCTCGGCGTCGGGCATGCCCGCCAGCCGCTGCCGTAGCTCCGACTCGCCGGGCATACGGGCCGCGGCGGCGCCGCCGTCGGTCACGAGGGCCTGCCGCACCTCGGGCAGGTCGCCGACGAGCGGGGCGGGCCTGGCGGAGGTGTGCGCGAGGACGAAGCGGCCCCAGTCGATGTCGGCGACGGTGAGGGCGGTGTCGTCGTGCTCGACGGCGGCGCGCAGCGCGGAGATGGCCAGGCCCGGTGCGAGGGGCGTGAATCCGCCGCGCCGTACCCGCCGTTCGATCTCGCCGCTGTCGTTGTCGGCGTCCATGCCGCCGCTCACGGCGCTGCCGCCGACCATGCCCGATCCGGCCCACGGGCCCCAGGCGATCGACACGGCGGCGCGGCCCCGGGTCCTGCGGTGTTCCGCGAGGGCGTCCAGGTAGGCGTTCGCGGCGGCGTAGTTGCCCTGCCCGGCGGCGCCGATGACGCCGGCCGTCGAGGAGAACAGCACGAATGCCGACAGTTCGGTGTCCTGGGTCAGTTCGTCCAGGTTCCGCGCGGACACCGCCTTGGCGCGCAGTACGGCCGTGAAGTCATCCGGCGTCAGGTCGTCCACGACGCGGTCCTCGATCACGCCCGCCGTGTGCATGACCGCGGTGAGCGGGCAGTCCTCGGCGATGTCCGCGAGGACCGCGGCGAGTTCGTCCCGGTCGGCGGCGTCGCAGGCCGTGATGGTGACCCGGGCGCCGAGTTCGGTGAGTTCCCGCCGCAGGCCGTCGGCGCCCGGCGCCTCCGGGCCGCGTCGGCTGATCAGCAGCAGATGGTCCGCGCCCTCGCGGGCCAGCCAGCGGGCGACGTGTCCGCCGAGGCCGCCGGTGCCGCCGGTGACCAGGACGGTGCCGCTCGGTGTGAACTCGCGCCCGGTCCTGTGGTCCGTCGTCACCGGGCTGTGCGCGAGCCTGCGCGCGAACACCCCGGAGGCGCGTACGGCGACCTGGTCCTCGGCGTCCGTGCCGGTGTACGCGAGGACGCTCCGGAGCCGGCGCACCGTGGCCGGGTCGATCCGCTCGGGCAGGTCGATCAACCCGCCCCAGCGCCGGGGGTGTTCGAGTGCGACGACGCGGCCGAGGCCCCACACGGCGGCCTGGGCCGGGCTGCGTACCGGCTCGGAGCGGGCGACGGACACCGCGCCTCGGGTGACGCACCACAGGGGGGCGTCGATCCCGGCGTCGCCGAGCGCCTGGAATGCGGTGGCCGTGCGGGCCGAGCCCCCGCCACCGTCCAACGCGTCGTCGTCATCGAGCGCGAGCAGGGAGAGCACCCCGGCGAACTCGCCCGCGGGCAGCAACTCGGCGAGCGATCCGCGGTCGGCCGCGGTGACCTCGACGCGTACGGTCGGCGCGCCGAGGCCGTCGATCACAGCGGTCCGCCACGTGTCGTCGCCGGGCCCGGCCGGGGTGAGCACCAGCCACCGGCCGGGCAGGGCATGCGACTTCGGCGTGGCGTTCGCCGGCTTCCAGATCGCCTGGTAGCGCAGTGCGTCGACGCTGGACCTGTCACGGCGGCGACGGCGCCACGACGACAGCGCCGGGGCCAGCACGCTCACCGCCTCGGCGTCGAGGTCGAGGGTGGCGGCCAGCGAGTCCGTGTCCTCGCGCTCCACCGCGGACCAGAAGTCGGCGTCCGCTCCGTCCCCGGCGGCGGGCGCCGCCGGGTGTGCGGGCTCCGCCCAGAACCGCTGCCGCTGGAAGGCGTAGGTGGGCAGGTCGATGCGCCGTGCGCCCATTCCGGCGAAGAAGCCGGACCAGTCCACGGGCACGCCGTCCACGTGCGCGCCCGCCAGCGCGGCGGTGATGGCGGGCACCTCGTCGCGGTCGCGGCGCAGTGCCGGGATCACGGCGGTGCGTGCCCGTGCCTCGCCCTCCAGGCAGTCCTGGGCCATGGCGCTGAGCACCCCGTCCGGTCCGAGCTCGAGGAAGGTGCGTACGCCCCGCCCGGCGAGGGCGGCCATGCCGTCGGCGAAGCGAACGGTGCGGCGGACGTGCCGCACCCAGTAGTCCGGGGAGCCCAGCTCCTCGTCGGTGGCGAGTTCGCCGGTGACGGTGGACACGAGGGGGATCGCCGCGGCGTGGTAGGTCACGCGCGCGGCGACGGCGGCGAAGTCGTCGAGCATGGCGTCCATGCGCGGCGAGTGGAAGGCGTGGCTCACGCTGAGCCGCTTGGTCCGCCTGCCGCGCGCCGCCAGACCGGCCGCCATCGCCTCGACGGCGTCCTCGTCCCCGGCGATCACCAGCGAGGCCGGGCCGTTGACGGCGGCGATGGACACGCGGTCGGTGAGCAGCGGGGCGACCTCGTCCTCGGTGGACTCGACGGCGACCATGGCCCCTCCGGCGGGCAGGTCCTCCATCAGCCGGCCGCGTGCGGCCACCAGCGTGCACGCGTCCTCCAGCGAGAACACGCCCGCGACGTGTGCCGCGGCCAGTTCGCCGACGGAGTGCCCGGCGAGGTAGTCGGGTGCGATGCCCCAGGATTCGAGCAGCCGGAACAGCGCCACCTCGATCGCGAACAGTGCGGGCTGGGTATAGCCGGTCCGGTCGAGCAGCACGGCCTCGGGTGTGCCGTCGTCCGCGAACATGACCTCGCGCAGCGGGCGGGCCAGCTCGGTGTCGAGGTGCGCCAGTACGGCGTCCAGCGCGTCGGCGAACACCGGGAACCGCTCGTACAGCTCCCGTCCCATGCCGGGACGCTGGCCGCCCTGCCCGGTGAACAGGTAGGCGAGCCGGCCCCGGCCCGTGCCGCCCCCGCCGCCGTGCACCACGCTCGCGTCGCTCAGGCCGTCCCGCAGGGCCAGCAGGCCGCGGCGCAGACCGTCCTGGTCACGGGTGATGACGGCCGCGCGGCGTTCGAAGCTCGACCGGCACAGCGCCTGTGAGTACGCCAGGTCCGTGAGGTGCGTTCCGGGCCGGTCCTCGACCAGGGACAGGAGCCGGCCGGCCTGCGCCCGCAACGCGTCGTCGGTACGGCCGGACAGCACGACGGGAACGATCTCCGCGCGAGGCCCGGCGGCGGGCTCGGCGGGTTCCTCGACGGGCGGTGCCTGTTCGAGAACGGTGTGCACGTTGGTACCGCTGATACCGAACGAGGACACGCCGGCCCGACGCGGCCGCCCGGTCCGCGGCCAGTCGGTGGGCTCGGTCAGCAGTTCCACCGCGCCCGCCGACCAGTCCACGTGGGACGACGGGGTGTCGGCGTGCAGGGTCGGGGGGAGGACACCGTGGCGCAGCGCCATCACCATCTTGATCACACTCGCCGCGCCGGAGGCGGCCTGGGTGTGTCCGATGTTGGACTTGATCGAGCCCAGCAGCAGCGGTCGTTCGCGGTCCTGTCCGTAGGCCGCCAGCAGCGCCTGCGCCTCGATCGGGTCGCCGAGCGCGGTACCCGTGCCGTGGCCTTCGATCGCGTCGATGTCCGCCGCGGCCAGCCCCGAGTTGGCCAGGGCCTGCCGGATCACACGCTGCTGGGACGGCCCGTTGGGGGCGGTCAGGCCGTTGGACGCACCATCCTGGTTGACCGCGCTGCCGCGGACCACCGCGAGGACCGGGTGCCCGTTGCGCCGAGCGTCCGACAGCCGCTCCACGAGCACCATGCCGACGCCCTCGGCGAGCGCCATGCCGTCGGCGGAGTCCGCGTACGCCTTGCAGCGTCCGTCGGGGGCCAGCGCCCGCTGGCGGCTGAAGCCGATGAAGGTGTTCGGCGTGGACATGAGGCTCACGCCACCGGCGAGCGCGAGCGTGCTCTCGCCGTTGCGCAGCGACTGGCAGGCCAGGTGCAACGCCGTCAGCGAGGAGGAACAGGCGGTGTCGAGGGTGACCGCGGGGCCCTCCAGACCCAGCAGGTAGGAGACCCGGCCCGACAGCACGCTGGACAGCGTGCCGGTGACCGCGTGCCCGTCCGGGCCCCCCGAGCCGTCCGCGCCGTCGCCGCTGAGGGCGCCGCCTGTCTGGTAGTCCTGGTAGCTGGCCCCAATGAACGCGCCGGTGAGGGTGGAACGCACGGTGTCGGGGACGATCCCGGCGCGTTCGAACGCCTCCCACGCGGTCTCCAGCAGGAGTCGCTGCTGCGGGTCCATGGTCATCGCCTCGCGCGGCGAGATGCCGAAGAAAGCGGGGTCGAAGTCGGCGGCGTGGTGCAGGAAACCGCCTTGCGCGCTGTACGTACGCCCCGGGGTGTCCGGGTCCGGGTCGTACAGGGCGTCGGTGGGCCAGCCGCGGTCGGCCGGGAATCCGGAGATCGCGTCCGCGCCCCCCATGACCAGTTCCCACAGCTCTTCCGGCGAATTGGCCTCGCCCGGGTAGCGGCAGCTCATGCCGATGATGGCGATCGGCTCGTCGGTGGTGGCGGACACGGCCGGGGCCGCGGTCCGCTGCTGGTCGCCGGTGATCCCGCCACGCAGGAACTCGGCCAGCGCCACCGGGGTCGGGTAGTCGAACACCATGGTCGCGGGCAGGCTGAGGCCGGTGATCGCGGCGAGCCGGTTACGCAGGTCGACCGCGGTCAGGGAGTCGAAGCCGACCTCCCGGAAGGCGCGCCGCTCGGCCACCGTCTCGACGGAACCGTGGCCGAGCACGGCCGCGGCCTGGCCTCGTACGGTGTCCAGCAGCAGCCGGTCCCCCTCGGCGGGCGGCAGAGCGGCCAGCTTCGCCGCGAACTCCCCGTTGCCCGCCTGCCCGGCCTGCGCTTCGGCGGCCTCGACCAGCCGTCGCACCTCGGGCACCTCGTCGAACAGCGGCGTCGGGCGGACCGAGCCGAACACCGGGTAGTAGCGGTCCCAGTCGACATCGGCGATCGCGAGCACGGTCTCGTCGTCGTCCATCGCGCGCCGCATCCCGGTCAGCGCGAGGCCCGCGTCCATGAACTCCAGGCCGCTGCGCCGGATCTGGTCCGGGGCGACCCGGCCGATGCCGAGTTCGTTGGCCCAGATGCCCCAGTGGACGGACGTCGCGGTCAGGCCGCGGGCGCGCCGGTGGGCGGCCAGCGCGCTGAGGTAGGCGTTGCCCGCCACGTACGCGGCGTGCTGACCGCTTCCCCACATGCCGGCGACGGACGAGAACAGCACGAAGGCGTCGAGTTCGGTGTCCGCCAGCAGCTCGTCCAGGTTCCGCGCACCGGCGACCTTGGCGTGCATGACCCTGGCGAACGCCGCCATGTCCGTCTCCGCCAGCGTGTGCAGCTCGATGACGGCGGCGGCGTGAATGACGGTGCGCAGGGTGTGGCCTTCGGTCGTCAGCCGGTCCAGCAGCGCGGCGAGCGCCTCGCGGTCGGTGATGTCACAGGCGGCGACGGTGGCTTCGGTGCCCTGCCCGGCCAGTTCATCCACCAGCTCGGCGGCGCCGGGCGCGGCCATGCCCCGGCGGCTGACCAGGACGATCCGTTCGGCGCCCTGGTTCGCCAGCCAGCGCGCGACATGCGGGCCCAGAGTGCCGGTGCCGCCGGTGACCAGCACCGTGCCGCGCGGTTCCCAGGCCCGGCGCGGCTCGCGGTCACCGGCCGGGGCGCGCACGATGCGCCGGGCCAGCACACCGGAGGTGCGTAGGGCGAGCTGGTCCTCGCCCCCCGCGGTCCGTGTTCCGGGTCCGGCACCGGCACCGGACCCGGCTCCGGCTCCGGCTCCGGCCAGTACGGCCGCCAGCCGCTGCCCGCCCCGCTCGTCCAGGGTCTCCGGCAGGTCTACCGCTCCGCCGTAGAAGCGCGGGTGTTCCAGCGCGGCGGTCCAGCCCACGCCGAGCGTCTGCGCCTGGACCGGGCGGATGACCTGGTCGGAACGCCCGGTGGCGACCGCGCCCCGGGTCAGGCACCACAGGGGTGCCTCGGCACCGGTGTCCTCCAGGGCCTGTACGAGGGCAACGCCCAGGGCCGTGCCGACGGCCAGCTCGGGATACGCCCGGCACGGCTCCTCGGCGGCGGCCAGCAGGGACACGAATCCGGCGATGCCGTTCGGCTCGTCCGCCCCGTCAGCCTCATCCGCCTCATCCGTCTCGACTGCGTCGGCCAGTCGGGACGCCAGCACGGCACGGTCCAGGCAGGACTCGTCCAGCGCCACCCGGCGTACGCGTGCGCCGTTGGCCCGCAACGCGGCCGCCACGTCATCGCCGGTACCACCCTCGTCCGTACGGCCTTCGCCTCCGGCGGTGACGACCAGCCAGGTGCCCGAGAGCGTCGCCCGGGGCAGGGCGGGCAGCGGCGTCCAGGTGACCTGGTAGCGCCAGTCGTCCACGGTGGACTGCTCGTGCTTGCGACGGCGCCAGGCGGTCAGTCCCGGCAGGATCGCGGCGAGAGCCTCCTCGTCGACGTGCAGGCTCTCGGTCAGGCCCGCGAGGTCCGCGCGCTCGACGGCGGCCCAGAAGGCGGCGTCCGCCGGGTCGGCCGCCTCGGCCCGCTCGGCCTCGACCGGCCCTACCCACAACTGCTGGTGCTGGAAGGGGTACGTGGGCAGGTCGACCCGCTTGGCCTCCGTCCCGAAGGCGGCGGTCCAGTCGACGCGTACGCCCCGTACGTACGCCTCCGCCAGCGAGGTCAGCACGCGTCGCGGCCCGTCCTCGCCACGGCGCAGGGTTCCGACGGCCACGGCCGGCACCGCGGTCTCGTCGATCAGGGCCTGCACTCCCATGGTCAACACCGGGTGGGCGCTGACCTCGATGAACGCGCGGTGCTGCTCCTCCAGCAGCTGCGCGACCGCGGGCGCGAAGCGCACGGTCCGGCGGAGGTTGTGGTACCAGTACTCGGCGTCCATGCCGCTCGTGTCGAGCCAGTCACCGGTCACGGTGGACAGCAGGGGGACGAGCGAGGCGCGCGGGGTGATCGGCGCCAGCTCGGTGAGGAGTTCGTCGCGCAGATCCTCGACGTGCGCCGAGTGCGAGGCGTAGTCCACAGCGATCTTCCGCGCCCGTACGCCGTCCTCGGTCAGGCGGGCGGACAGTTCGTCCAGCGCTTCCGGATCGCCGCACACCACCACGGCACCGGGGCCGTTCACGGCCGCGATCGACAACCGTTCGTCCCAAGCCTCCAGCCGGGGCCGGACCTCGTCGACGGACAGCGCCACCGACATCATGCCGCCGCGCCCCGCGAGGCGCCGGCCGATCGCCTGGCTGCGCAACGCCACCACGCGGGCACCGTCCTCGACGGACAGCGCGCCCGCGACCACGGCAGCCGCGATCTCGCCCTGCGAATGGCCGACGACCGCGTCCGGGATGACGCCGTACGACTCCCACACCGACGCCAGCGACACCATCACCGCGAACGACACCGGCTGCACGACGTCGACGCGCTCCAACGACGGCGCACCGGGCTCCTGCCGCAGTACGTCCTCCAGCGACCACTCCACGAACCGGCCCAGGGCCGTCGCACACTCGCGGAGCCGCTCGGCGAACACCGGTGACCGCTCCAGCAGAGCGGCGCCCATTCCAGCCCACTGCGTGCCCTGCCCGGGGAAGACGAACACCGTCTTCCCCTCGACATCGGCCTCGCCCCGGACCACGGGAGCCGACAGGTCCTCATCGGAGAACGCGGCCAGTGCGGCCGACAATTCGGCACGGTCCGCGCCGACGGCCACCGCGCGCCGCTCGAACGCCGACCGCGATGTCACCAGGGAAAAGCCGACATCGGCGACGTCCACCGGAGCGGCTTCGACGTGCGATACCAAGTCTGCCGCCCGGTCGCGCAGCGAGGCACCGTCCCGGGCCGACAGCACCCATGGCACCACTTCCCGAGCCTGCTCGGACGGCATCGAAGCCGGGGTGGATTCGCGTTCGGGGTCCGGTTCGGCCGGAGCCTGTTCCAGCACCGCGTGCGCGTTCGTACCGCTGATCCCGAAAGACGACACCGCGCACCGGCGCGGCTGCCCGGTCTCCGGCCACGGCACCGGCTCGGCCAGCAACCGGAGCGCCCCCGAGGACCAGTCCACATGCGACGAAGGCGTGTCCACGTGCAGGGTCTGCGGCAGAACCCCGAGCCGCAGCGCCATCACCATCTTGATCACACTCGCGACACCGGCCGCCGACTGGGTGTGGCCGATGTTCGACTTCACGGACCCCAGCCACACCGGCCGCTCCGGGTCCCGGTCACGGCCGTAGGTCGCCAGCAGCGCCTGCACCTCGATCGGGTCGCCGAGCGGCGTGCCGGTGCCGTGTGCCTCCACCGCGTCGATCTCGGCGGGCGAGACCCGCGCGGTGGCCAGCGCCTTGCGGATCACCCGCTGCTGGGAGGGGCCGTTGGGCGCGGTCAGTCCGTTCGAGGCGCCGTCCTGGTTGATCGCGCTGCCGCGGATGACGGCGAGCACCGGATGCCCGTTGCGCCGTGCGTCCGACAGCCGCTCGACCAGCAGCAGCCCGACGCCCTCGGCCAGCGCCATGCCGTCCGCACCGTCGGAGAACGCCTTGCAGCGGCCGTCGGCGGCGAGCGCGCGCTGACGGCTGAACGCCACGAACGCGTCCGGCGTCGTCATCACCGTGGCGCCCCCGGCCAGCGCGAGCGAGCTTTCACCGTCGCGCAGGCTCTGGCAGGCCAAGTGGAGGGCGACCAGCGACGAGGAGCAGGCCGTGTCGACCGTGACGGCCGGGCCTTCGAGACCGAGCGCGTACGCCACGCGGCCCGACAGCACGCTCGGGATGGACCCGGTGACCATGTGGCCCTCGGTGCCGTCGCCCGCGCCACGGCCGTAGTCCTGGTAGCTGGAGCCGATGAACGCTCCGGTCAGGGTGGAGTGCAGGGCGGCCGGGTCGATGCCTGCCCGTTCGACGGCCTCCCACGCGGTCTCCAGCAGCAGCCGCTGCTGCGGGTCCATCACCAGCGCCTCGCGCGGCGAGATGCCGAAGAAGACCGGGTCGAACGCGCCCGCGTCGTGCAGGAACCCGCCCTGGGTGGAGTACGTCGTGCCACTGCGGTCCGGATCCGGGTCGTACAGGCCGGTGGTGTCCCAGCCACGGTTGACCGGGAACTCCGAGACCGCGTCCACCCCGGAGGAGACGAGGTCCCAGAACTGCTCGGGCGAGGTGACGCCACCGGGGAAGCGGCAGCTCATCCCGATGATCGCGATCGGCTCGTCGTCGGTGGGCGCGGCCGGTACGGCACCCGCGCCGTACGTATCGGTGGTGTCGGTGCCGTCGGCGGCGTCGCTCAGCAGCTCCGCCCGCAGGTATCGGGCCAGCGCGAGGGGGGTCGGATAGTCGAAGACCATGGTGCTGGGCAGGGTCAAGTCGGTGACCAGGCCGAGCCGCTTGCGCAGCTCCACGGCGGTCAGCGAGTCGAACCCGTGGTCCTGGAAGGCCCTGTCCGGCTTGATGGCATCCGGGCCGGGGTGCCCGAGAACAGCGGCCGCATGGGTACGGACCAGGTCGAGCAGCACCGGCAGCCGGCCGCTCTCCGGGGCCTCGTGCAAACGCTCGCGTAGTGCCGATGCCGCCGTTTCGCTCTCGCGCCGCGCTTCCCTGGCCGTCTCCGCGGCCTCACGCGCGCCGGGAAGCGTCGTGAGCGACGCGATGGAGCGCAGGCTGAACAGCGCCTCCAGCACCTGCTTGTCGCCCAGGTCGGCGACCACCGTGGTCGCGTGCGGCTCGGCCACCAGCTCGGACAGGGCTTCCAGCGCGATCCGCGGTTCCAGCGCCGTAGTCCCCGCGTGCCGCGCCCGCGCGGCCATGCCGTCCCCGCTCCAGGCGCCCCAGGCGATCGAGGTCGCGGGCAGACCTCGCGACCGGCGCCGCAGGGCCAGCGCGTCCAGCACCGCGTTGGCGGCCGCGTAGTTCGCCTGTCCGAGGTTACCCAGGGAACCGGCCACCGACGAGAACAGCGCGAACACGGACAGATCGCGGTCGGCCGTCAGCTCGTCCAGCAGCAGCGCCGGAGCGACCTTGGACTGGAACACTTCCTCGAACCGCTCCGGGGTCAGACCCTCCAGCATCGCGTCGTCCAGCACCCCGGCCGCGTGCACCACACCGGTCAGCGGGAACTCGGCCGGGACGGCGGCCAGTACGGCTTCCAGTTCGGCCCGGTCGGCGACATCGCAGGCCACGACCGTGACCCGGGCGCCCAGTGCGGTCAGCTCCGTCTCCAGTTCCGGTGCGCCCGGCGCGCCCGGTCCACGGCGGCTCAACAACAGCAGGTGTTCCGTGCCGCGTTCGGCCAGCCACCGGGCCACGTGCGCACCCAGCGCGCCGGTACCACCGGTGATCAGCACCGTGCCCGACGGGTCCCAGCACGTCGCGCCCTCACCCTCGACGGTGGGAGTGAGCGTGGGGTCGACGGACGGGGTGGGCGCGGGAGCGGACACCAACCGACGGCCGTAGACGCCCGAGGCGCGAACCGCGACCTGGTCCTCATCACCCGGCCCGGCCAGCACCCCGACCAACCGTCGCACGACCAGGTCGTCGAGTTCCTGCGGCAGATCGATCAGTCCGCCCCAACGCTCCGGGTACTCCAGTGCGGCGACCCGGCCCAGTCCCCACACCGCGGCCTGCAATGGGTGGCTCACCGGATCGGCGGGCTCCACCGACACCGCGCCGCGAGTCACCGCCCACACGGGCGCCCCGATCCCGGCATCCTCCAGCGCCTGCACCAGCACCGCCGTGTCCATCGCACCGGCGGGCACACTCGACCAACGAGCCCATTCATCAGCCGCGAGCAGAGACACCACACCCGAGGGCTCTGCCACACCCTGTGCAGTCAACTCGGCCATCTGCCGGGTAAGGTGCTCGGCCAACGCCGCACGCTCGGCGTCTTCGACCAGCACCCGCACCACGTCCCCGCCCAGCGCGGCAAGCACGAACCGAACCCACTCGTGCTCGGCCTCGTCTGCCGGGATCACAGCCAACCAGGTCCCGGACAACGCCGTCGGCAGCGTGCCGCTCAACGCCTGCCATGTCTCCCGGTACCGCAACGCATCCACCGCCGACCGGGTCCGGCTCCGGTTACGCCAAGCCGACAGCGCGGACACCACGCCGTCCAACGCGTCCGTGTCGATCTCCAGGCGGGCCGCCAGGGCCTCCAGGTCCTGGCTCTCAACCGCGGCCCAGAACTCCGCGTCGACCCCGTCCACGGTCATCCCGGCCTCGGTCCCCGCGCTCCGAGCCGCCTCGGGCCAGTACCGCTGCCGTTGGAAGGCGTAGGTGGGCAGTTCGACCTGCCGGGCGCCGGTGCCGGTGTAGAACGCCGGCCAGTCGACGGCGATGCCGGTCACATG
>NZ_JBEYAL010000068.1:0-31077 GCF_040631655.1 Streptomyces sp. NPDC019937 | reverse complement strand
AACACCCGCGACCGTTCGTCTGGACGAAGACAGCCGACGAGATCCTCGACAAAGTGGCCGCCTACTGCCACCGAATCTCCGACTCAGGTCACTAGCGCTCTTCGGCCGCGACCGCGCGGGCCCAGCGGTAGTCCGCCTTGCCGCTGGGGGAGCGCTGGATGTGGTCGGTGAAGACGACCGTACGGGGGATCTTGTACCCGGCGAGCCGGCCGCGGCAGTGGTCCCGCACCGCGTCGGCCGTGAGCGCTCCGGCCCCCTCCCGGGGCTGGACGACGGCCGCGACCCGGTTGCCCCAGCGCTCGTCCGGGACGCCCGCCACCAGCGCGTCGTACACGTCCGGATGGGCCTTCAGGGCCTGTTCCACCTCCTCCGGGTACACCTTCTCGCCGCCGGTGTTGATGCACTGGGAGCCCCGGCCGAGGACCGTGATCACGCCGTCCTCGTCGACCGTTCCCATGTCGCCGAGCAGCACCCAGCGTTCGCCGTCCGCCTCGAAGAAGGTCTCGGCGGACTTCTTCGGGTCGTTGTAGTAGCCGAGCGGCACATGGCCGCGCTGGGCGATCCGGCCCGGTTCGCCGGGCGCCACGGGCCGGTGGGTCGCCGGGTCGACCACCGTCGTACGGGTGTGGACGCTGACCCGGAACCCCTTCTCGGGGCCCGAGTCCGCGGTGGCGGTGCCGTTGAACCCGGACTCCGAGGAGCCGAAGTTGTTGAGCAGCAGGGTGTGCGGTGCGAGCGCGGTGAACTGGGCGCGCACGGTGTCCGAGAGGATCGCCCCGGAGCTGCTGACGCTGAGCAGCGGGGACAGGTCGATGTCCTTCAGGGGGCCGCTGAGGGCGTCCACCAGGGGGCGCAGCATCGCGTCGCCGACCAGGGAGACCGTACTGACCTTCTCCTTCTCGATCGTCCTCAGCACCTCCTCGGGCACGAACTTCCGGTGCAGGACCACCTTCTGGCCGAAGTTGAGCCCGATGAACGCCGTGAGGGTCGAGGTGCCGTGCATCAGCGGCGCGGTGGGGAAGAAGACCAGGCCGTCGCCGGAGGCGGCCACCCGCTCGGCCAGCTCCTCGGGACGGCCGACCGGGATGCCGGTCGGCGCGCCGCCGCCGAGCCCGGAGAAGAAGAGGTCCTCCTGCCGCCACACCACGCCCTTGGGCATGCCGGTGGTGCCGCCGGTGTAGATGATGAAGCGGTCGTCCGGGGAGCGGGGCGGGAAGCCGCGCGCGTCGGAGCCCGACGCCTCGGCCTCGGCGAACGGGACGGCCCCCGGCGCCCCCGCCCCGTCGCCGACCTGGACGAGATGGCGCAGGACGTCCGTACGCGGCAGCGCCGCGGCCACCCGGTCGCCGAACTCGGCGTCGTAGACCAGGGCGGCCAGATCGGCGTCGCGGTAGAGGTAGACCAGCTCGTCCTCCACGTAGCGGTAGTTGACGTTCACCGGCACGGCCCGGATCTTCAGGCAGGCGAGGACGGTCTGCAGGTACTCCACGCCGTTGCAGAGGTGGAGACCCACGTGTTCGCCCGGCGCGATGCCGCTGCTCCGGAGGTGGTGGGCGAGCCGGTTGGCGGCGGCGTCGAGCTGGGCGTAGGTCAGCCGCCGCTCGGCTCCGGTGCCCGGGTGGTCCGCGTACACCAGCGCCTCTCTGCCGGGCACGGTGTCCACGATCGACTCGAACAGGTCGGCAAGGTTGTACTCCACGGCTCCTCCTGACCTGACATCGGGCGGGCTCGGCGCTCATGACAGCACCGCGGGGGAGAGGTGGGAAGGGCCGCGCCGAAGAAATCTGACTGGGCATCAGATTTCTCTTGAAGTCGCTCCCGCCCTCCTGCAACCTGTTCTAGGTCTGAGACGGGAGGACTGCCGTGCCGCACGGGACCGAACACCTCATCGTCGAGCGCATAGGCGCCACGCTGGTGCTCACGCTCAACCGGCCAGAGGCCAAGAACGCGCTCTCGCTGCCCATGCTGGTCGGGCTGTACGACGGCTGGATCGAGGCCGACGAGGACGACTCCGTACGGTCTGTCGTGCTCACCGGCGCCGGCGGCGTCTTCTGCGCCGGGATGGACCTCAAGGCGCTCGCGGGCGGCGGCCGGATGGCGGGACAGCACCACCGGGACCGGCTCAAGGCCGACCCCGACCTCCACTGGAAGGCCATGCTCCGCCACCACCGGCCGCGCAAACCGGTGATCGCCGCCGTCGAGGGCCACTGCGTCGCGGGCGGCACCGAGATCCTGCAGGGCACCGACATCCGGGTGGCGGGCCGCGGCGCGACCTTCGGGCTGTACGAGGTCCGGCGCGGGCTCTTCCCCATCGGCGGCTCCACGGTGCGGCTGGCCCGCCAGGTGCCGCGCACCCACGCCCTGGAGATGCTGCTCACCGGCCGCCCCTACCCCGCCGAGGAGGCCCAGCGGATCGGGCTGATCGGCCATGTCGTGCCCGACGGGACCGCGCTGAGGAAGGCCCTGGAGATCGCCGAACTCATCAACGCCAACGGCCCGCTCGCCGTCGAGGCGGTCAAGGCATCCGTCTACGACACCGCCGAGATGACCGAAACCGACGGCCTCGCGTCCGAACTCGAACGCGGCTGGCCGATCTTCGACACCGCCGACGCCAAAGAGGGATCGAAGGCCTTCGCGGAGAAACGCCCGCCGGTCTACCGCCGGGCCTGATCCGCCACCCCCATGTCACCGGCCGCAGAAGGAGACGCCCCCATGACACCGGCTCCCGCCCCCGAGGTGCTGCAGGCCCCTCTGGTCGTCGAGTTCCCCTTCACCCGCTCCCTCGGCCCCGTCCAGAGCGCCTTCCTCACGGGCCTGCGCGAGCGCACCGTGCTCGGCGTACGGACCTCCGACGGCCGGGTGCTCGTCCCGCCCGTCGAATACGACCCGGTCACCGCCGGCGAACTGCGCGACCTCGTCCAGGTCGCCCCCACCGGCACCGTCACCACCTGGGCCTGGAACCCGGCCCCGCGCCGCGGCCAGCCCCTGACCACCCCCTTCGCCTGGGCGCTGGTACGGCTCGACGGTGCCGACACCGCCTTGCTGCACGCCCTCGACGCGCCGGGGCCGGAGGCCGTGCGCACCGGCATGCGGGTACGGGCCCGCTGGGCCGGGGAGCGCGAGGGTGCCATCACCGACATCGCCTGCTTCGAACCGTATGACGCCGACGATGCCGCCGACGCCGCGCACGTCCCCGAACCCGCCCCGCACGGCGGGCAGTTCGACGACCCCGTCACCGGCATCGTCGCCCCCGCCCGCCTCGACTACACCTACGCCCCCGGCCGCGCCCAGTCCCGCTACCTCGCCGCCCTCGCCGGGCGGAAGACGCTCGCCGAGCGCTGCCCGTCCTGCCGCAAGGTGTACGTACCGCCCCGCGGCGCCTGCCCCACTTGCGGCGTCGCCACCGACGAACAGGTCGAGGTCGGACCGGGCGGCACCGTCACCACCTTCTGCATCGTCAACATCAAGGCCCGCAACCTCGACATCGAAGTGCCGTACGTCTACGCCCACATCGCCCTCGACGGCGCCGACCTCGCCCTCCACGGCCGCATCGGCGGCATCCCGTACGACCAGGTGCGGATGGGGCTGCGGGTCACGCCCGTATGGACCGAGGGCGGCCGCTACCCCGACCACTACCGGCCCACCGGCGAACCCGACGCCGACTACGACACCTACAAGGAGCTGTTGTAGATGCGAGACGTCGCCATCGTCGCCTTCGGGCAGAGCGGAACCCGGCGCACCAGCGCGGAGGTCTCCGAGGTCGAGATGCTGATGCCCGTCCTCCACCAGGTGCTCGACGCGGTCGGCCTGCGCGCCGGCGAGATCGGCTTCACCTGCTCCGGCTCCTCCGACTACCTCGCCGGCCGCGCCTTCTCCTTCACCATGGCGCTGGACGGCGTCGGCGCCTGGCCGCCCATCTCCGAGTCCCACGTCGAGATGGACGGCGCCTGGGCGCTGTACGAGGCCTGGGTCAAGCTGCTCACCGGCGAGGCCGACACCGCGCTCGTCTACTCCTACGGCAAGTCCTCGCCCGGCGATCTGCCCGAGGTCCTGACCCGCCAGCTCGACCCGTACTACGTCGCGCCCCTGTGGCCCGACTCGGTCTCCCTGGCCGCCCTCCAGGCCCAGGCCCTCCTCGACGCGGGCGACACCGACGAGCGTGCCCTCGCCGAGGTCGCCGCGCGCGGCCGCACCGCCGCCGCGGACAACCCGCACGCCCAGGTGACCGGCTCCGCCCCGCCCGCCGCCCTCCTCGAAGCCCCGTACCTGGTGCGGCCGCTGCGCCGCCACGACTGCCCGCCCATCGGCGACGGCGCCGCCGCCGTGGTGCTCGCCGCCGGGGACACCGCGCGGCGGCTGTGCGCCCGCCCCGCCTGGATCCGCGGCATGGACCACCGCATCGAACCGCACTCCCTGGGCGTACGGGACCTCACCCGCTCCCCGTCGACCCGGCTCGCCGCGACCCGCGCCGGGGCCTTCGAGGCGCCCGCCGACCTCGCCGAACTCCACGCCCCCTTCACCTCGCAGGAGATCATCCTGCGCCGCGAACTGGACCTGGGCGACGGCGTCCGCGTCAACCCCTCCGGCGGGGCACCGGCCGCCCACCCCATGATGGCCGCCGGACTCATCCGGCTCGGCGAGGCCGCCGCCGCCATCCACCGCGGCGCGAGCGACCGGGCGCTGGCCCACGCAACCTCCGGCCCCTGCCTGCAACAGAACCTGGTCGCCGTCCTGGAAGGGGACGTCCGGTGAGCCGTTCAGTGAGCAAGGAACCGGTGGCCGTCGTCGGCGTCGGCCAGACCAAGCACACCGCCGCCCGGCGCGACGTCTCCCTGGCCGGGCTGGTCCGGGAGGCCGCCGTACGGGCCCTCGACGACGCCGAGCTGACCTGGGCCGACATCGACGCCGTGGTCATCGGCAAGGCGCCCGACTTCTTCGAGGGCGTCATGATGCCCGAGCTGTACCTCGCCGACGCGCTCGGCGCGGTCGGCAAACCCATGCTGCGCGTGCACACCGCGGGCTCGGTCGGCGGATCCACCGCGCTCGTCGCCGCCAACCTGGTCGCCGCCCGCGTCCACCGCACCGTGCTCACCCTGGCGTTCGAGAAGCAGTCCGAGTCCAACGCCATGTGGGGGCTCTCCCTGCCCGTGCCCTTCCAGCAGCCGCTGCTGGCCGGGGCCGGCGGATTCTTCGCGCCCCACGTCCGCGCGTACATGCGGCGCACCGGCGCGCCCCCGGCCATCGGCGCGCTCGTCGCCTACAAGGACCGCCGCAACGCCCTGCGCAACCCCTACGCCCACCTCCACGAACACGATCTGACGCTGGAGCAGGTGCGGTCCTCGCCGATGCTGTGGGACCCCATCCGCTACTCCGAGACCTGCCCCTCCTCCGACGGCGCGTGCGCCATGGTGCTCACCGACCGCACCGGCGCCGCCCGCGCCCCCCGGCCACCCGCCTGGATGCACGGCGGCGCCATGCGCAGCGAGCCGACGCTCTTCGCGGGCAAGGACTGCGTCTCGCCCCGGGCCGGGCGCGACTGCGCCGCCGACGTCTACCGGCAGGCCGGGATCACCGACCCGCGCCGCGAGATCGACGCGGTCGAGATGTACGTTCCGTTCAGCTGGTACGAGCCGATGTGGCTGGAGAACCTGGGCTTCGCGGCCGAGGGGGAGGGCTGGAAGCTCACCGAGTCCGGGGTGACCGAGATCGGCGGAGAGCTGCCCGTCAACCCCTCGGGCGGGGTGCTGTCCACCAACCCCATCGGCGCCTCCGGCATGCTCCGCTTCGCCGAAGCGGCCCTCCAGGTCCGCGGCCTGGCGGGCGAGCACCAGGTCGAGGGGGCCCGCACGGCACTCGGCCACGCCTACGGCGGCGGCTCGCAGTTCTTCGCCATGTGGGTGGTCGGGGCGGCCCCTCCCACAACATGAACCGTGCACCCGGACGACGTCCGCCGGACAGCTCACATCCTCCTTTCGTGGCCTGTCCGGCACCGGCCGCGATCGCTAGGGTGGGGCCGGGACGACGATCCGGGAGGAGCCGACACGTGGCAGACACCACCACGACCGCACAGCCGCTCAGGGGCAACGGCGAGAAGCCCGACCTCGACCTCACGGGCGCCCAGTGGCAGTCGAGCAGCCAGGGGGTGGGCGATGTCGAGATCGCCTTCGTCGAGGGCTTCATCGCGATGCGCCACGGCGGCCGTCCCGAAGGCCCGGCCCTGATCTTCACCCCCGCCGAATGGCGCGCCTTCGTCCTGGGAGCGCGCGAGGGCGAGTTCGACCTCACCTGAGCGTCAGCCCGCCGCGGCTTCACCTGAGCACGACGCAGCCCCGCTCGACGAGCGCCCGGACGGCCGGGCCGTCATCGACACCGTCGTCGAGCGGGTTCCAGCGCAGGTCGAGCTTCTCCAGGGCGGGCAACTCGGTCAGCCAGCCGGGGAGCGTCCGGATCCCGTTGCCACGCAGATCGAGTTGGCGCAGCCGCGGAAGCCCCCGCAGCGGCCCGGGTACGCCGGTCAGCGCGTTCTCCCGCAGCTCCAGCCGGCGCAGCTGACCGAGCGCGGACACCCCGGCGGGCAGGGCGGTGATCCGGTTGCCGCGCAGCCACAGCTCCCGCAAGCCGCCGAGCTGTCCGATCGAGCCCGGCAGCTCGGTCAGTCCGGCGTGCTGGGCGCGCAGCTCCACCAGTCCCGCCATGCCGCCCAGTTCCTCCGGCAACCGGCCGAGCGGGTTCTCGCCGACGTTGAGATAGCCCAGCCGTTCGAGCCGGCCGAGCGAACGTGGCAGCCGGGTGAGCCGGTTGTCGTGCAGATAGAGGCAGCGGGTCAGCCCCGACAGCTCGCCGATCTCCTCCGGGATCTCGGCGAGCCGGTTGTGGCCGAGGTCCAGCGTGTGCAGCCGCCGCAGCCGTCCGAGGGCGGGCGGGAGACGGGTGAGGTCGTTGTCGGCCAGGATCAGGACGCGCAGGCCGGTACGCCGCCAGATCTCGTCGGGGGCCTCGGCCAGCCCCGCCTTCCACAGGTCGAGTGTGTCGTCCACGTGCCCTTGATACCCGAACGGCCCGCCGCGGCGGGCCGTTCGTGCGTAGCGGACCCGGTCAGGCGGGACCGGGGGCGCTGAGTCCGGCCCACGGTCGTTGGCGGCCGTCGCTGACCGCCGCTATGCCCCGCTCGTCGTAGCGGGCCGTCCGCAGGGACCAGCCCAGGTTGCCGCACATCACGTGGCGCATTCCGTCCACGTAGTGGTCCACGTCCCGGCGCAGTTCCGCCCCCGCGCCCGCCTCGGCGAGCAGCCGCGGCAGCCTCTCCGCGGTCTGCTCGAACCAGCGGTAGCGCGCGTTGGCGAGGCCCGCGATGTGCTCGACCGCGTCCTCCAGGGTGCCGCCGTGCCGCTGGTGGCGGACGATGACGGTGTTGTGGACGTCCCCGGCGGCCAGCTCCTTGTCCAGGGAGGCGATGTCGTTGGTGAAGACCACCACGTCGTCCGTGGCCTCCCGCATCCGGGCCAGCGGATGGCCGCCGTGCAGCGCGGCGGGCAGGGCGTAGCCGCCGAAGCGCTCGCCGAGGTCCAGGCACGGCTGCACGCCGATCGAGTGGCGGCGCAGCGCGAGGACCGCGTCCACCGAGGGCGGGGGCCCCTGCGCGCCGGTGCGGTCCAGCGCCTCGCGGTGGTAGGAGTGCAGATACTCCAGCCAGTGGTGGCGGAAGCGTTCCCGCCATACCGGCGGCCGGCCCGCGTGGATGCGCCGCCACAGATCGCGGAAGCTCTCCAGCAGGGGCCCGCCGCCCCGGCCCGGCGCGTCGTCCGGCTCCTCGGTGACCCGTATGACGTCCCGCACCATCCGGGCCACCGCCTCCGGGCGGCACCCGAGTTCGCCGTCGAACTGATCGTCGAAGACGAAGTACCAGCCGATGAGATCGTTGCCGACGTCCAGCTCCGCACCGGTCGTCCGGGGGTAGAACAGACCTGTCAGCAGGTCGAAGCGGAGCGCGTCGTACTCGGCGACCGCGCCGCCGGCCCCGAACACGCCGTACCGCGACAGCCATTGGACGGTGTGCACTCTGGCGGCCCCGGTTCCGGGGCTGGGGTCGGCCGAGGCCGGAAAGTCGAGCAGGGCCGCCCGGCTCAGCAGCGCCGCGTGCCGGGCCTGCGGGCGCGAGGTGGTCGTGTACGTCGTGTTCATGGCGGTATCGCCCCCCTTCGGTTCCGGGGAAGGCCATGCCGCCCATACCACAAGCCCCCGCGGCGACGAGCCGACCCGATGAATCCGGTCATCCTCGCGCGGTGAACGTGCCATCGATAGAGCAAGAGTTGAATTGGCGTGTGCCAATGGCAATGCCAGAAGGAAAAACCCGCATACCGGGCTACGGAGCGTGCCAGACGGGCTACGCTCGGCGTTACGTGCCGAAGGGGAACGAAACGTGGCGGACATGATGGGCCGGCAGGACCGGACACGTCGGGCACTGCTGGAGCGGGAGGCGGAACTCGCGGCGGTCGACGTCGCGTTGACCGATCTGTGCGGATCCGATCCCGGTGATCCGTCCGGCACCCGCACCGGCGGAGTGATCGCCTTCGCCGGACCGGGCGGCGTCGGCAAGACCGCGGTGCTCGGCGAGATGCGCCGCCGGGCCGCCCACCGCGGCTGCACCGTGATGTCGGCGCGCGGCGGCGAGCACGAGCAGGGCGCCGCGTTCCACGTCGTACGGCAGCTCTTCCAGCCCGTGCTCGCGACGACCGGCGAGGAGGAGCACCGCAGAATCCTGGGCAGCTGGTACGACATCGTCGCGCCCGCCGTGGGCCTGGTGGTCTCCGGAAGCGGCGGCTCACCCGACCCGCAGGGCGTGCGCGACGGCCTGGACTGGCTGGTCACCCGGTTCGCGGTGGAGCACGCCCCGGTCGTGATGATCCTGGACGACGTCCACTGGGCCGACCTCGAATCCCTGGACTGGCTCATCCGGTTCGCCGCCCGCGCCGTGGACCTGCCCCTGCTGATCGCCGTCGGCTACCGCCCGGAGGACCTGACCGCCGACGCCGCCGCGGTCCGCGGTCTCACCGAGCGGCAGGGCTCGCGGCCGCACGTGCTCGCCCCGCTCACCCCGGCCGGGGTCGGCAGGATCGTGCGGGACGTCCTCGGCGAGGAGGCCGACGAGGCGTTCTGCCGCGAGTGCTGGGCGGTGACCGGCGGCAACCCCTTCGAGGTCGTCGAGCTGACCGCCAAGGTCCGCGACCGCGACCTGAAACCGCAGACGGTGAACCTCAGCGCGCTGCGCGAGCTGGTCGCCGCCGCCAACGTCGCCGGGCTCAGCGAGACCGAGACCACCGAGCAGGTGGCGCGGCTCGCGGACGCCCGCATCCTCGCCCCGCCGCGGCAGGGCGCCCGCGGCGCCCAGCCGCTGGAATTCCTCCACCCGCTCATCGCCACCGCCGTCTACCAGGCGATCCCCGGCGCCCTGCGCGTGGCCATGCACGGCCAGGCCGCCTCCGTGGTGCTCGCCGCGGGCCTGGGCTCCGCGGCCGCCGGACGCCATCTGCTGGAGATGCACCCCGAGGGCGACTCCTGGGTGGTGCGCCACCTCAGGGAGGCGGCCCGGGAGTATCTGCGGGCCGGCGCCCCCGACGCCGGGCGCCGCTGCCTCGCCCGCGCCCTGCGCGAGCCGCCCGCCCCGGAGGAGCGCGCCGCCGTCCTGTACGAGCTGGGCTGCTCCGCCCAGCTCACCGAGCCCTCCGTCACCGTCAACCATTTACTGGCCGCCCTGGAGGAGCCCGGTCTCGGCTCCGACCTGCGCGAAGCGATCACCTACCGGCTCGCCCAGGCGTACGGTTACAGCGGCCGCATGGAGGAGGCCGCGCAGGTCGTCGCGGCCGAGGTGGGCCGGGCCACCAGCGCCCGCGCCCGGCTGCGGATGCAGGCCGAACAGTTCATGTGGAACATGTTCCGCGCCGACGAGAAGGAGTCCCCCGCCCGCTCCCGCCGCCTCGCCCGGCTGGCCGACCACCTCACCGGCCGCGGCATGGCCGAGCGCTATCTGCTGGGCCTGCGCGCCTGGGACGCGATGACGCGCGGAGAACCGGCGGCCACCGCCCTTCACTACGCCGAAGAGGCCCTGGGCGACGGCCTGAGCTGGACCGACGACGACTGGGGCTTCGAGGTGCCGATCCTGGTCGCCCTGATCTTCCTCCACTGCGACCAGCCCGGACGCGCCGAGGCGCTGTTCAACACCGGCATAGCGGAATGCGAGCGCAAGGGCTGGCGCGGATCCCACCTGGCGTTCGGCATCACCCTCCTCGGATACGCCCGGCTGCGCCGCGGAGCCCTCGTCGAAGCGGAGGAACTGGCCCGCGAGGGCATGCGCATCGCGGACCTCGTCGGCTCCTCCACCCCCGCGCACTGGACCGCCGTCGGCACCCTCATCGAAACCCTGATCAGCCGCGGCCGGATCCGGGAGGCGCAGGAGTTCGCGGCCGGCCACGGCGGCGAGATCCTTCCGCAGGCCGTGCTCTGCCCCGACGTGCCCACCGTCCGCGGCGAACTGCTGCTCGCCTCCAACCTGCACGGCGAGGCCCGGCAGCAGCTCGCCGAGGTCGGCCGTCGGATGGACGGCCGCGGCATGCGCAACCCCGTCTGGTGCCCCTGGCAGCTCCACATGGCCCAGGCCCTCGCGCTGACCGACCCCCGCCAGGCCGCCGAGGTCGCCGACGACGCGGTGCGCCGCGCCCGCCAGTTCGGCACCCACTCGGCCATCGGCCGGGCGCTGCACAGCGCAGCCGCCGTGGCCCAGGGCTCGGAGCGGATCAAGCTGCTGGCCGAGGCCGTCAGCCATCTGGAGCGCTCGCCGTCCGCGTACGACCTGGCCGTGGCGCTGGTCGACCACGGCGCCGCGCTGCGCCGCGTCGGCCTGCCCCAGGAGGCCGGGGACCGGCTCTACCGCGGGCTGGAGGGCGCGGTCCAGTGCGGCGCGGACAGCCTCGCCTCCCGGGCCCGCGACGAGCTGTCCGCCGCCGGGCTCCGCCCCATGCAGCTGCGGGTCGACCACACCAGCCCGCTCACCTCGCAGGAGCAGGCCGTCGCCGAGCGGGCCGCCGAGGGCTGGCCGGACGACCGGATCGGCGAGGAGATGGGCCTCGCCGAGCGCGAGGTGGCCCGGCTGCTGTCCGGCGTCTACCGCAAGGTCGGCACCGACCGGGGCGGCCTCGCCACCCTCCTCGGCACCCCCCGCCCCGACCGGACCCGCGGCGCCCTGCCGACCGGACCCGGGGCACCCGGCGACTGAGCCCGGCGGCGGCCTGGTGACCGGATCCACGGCGCCGGGAGCGGGGGGTTCTCGGGGCGGGAAGGACGGTGCTCCCGGGCAGGGGAACCGGTCGCGGGCCACGTACCATGTCCGCATGTCCTTCCTCCGCCGCCGCAGCGCTGCCACGCCCACCGGGCCGGACTTCGACGTCCTGGCCATGGACCCGGGGGACTGGCCCGGCGATCTTGGCGCGGGGCTGCTGCCCGCCCCGGACGGCACCTGCCAGGGCGTCTTCCTGCGCTACGACCTGTTCGGCGGCCGCGGCCCGGCGATGATCATCGGGAATCTGCCCGAGGGCTCCCCGGCCCGCGAGGTGGCCGAGGACCAGGCCCCGTTCGAGGTGACCCAGCTGCTGGCCGCCCTCGGCAACGAGGAGCCGGTCCACGTCGTGGACACCGAGGACACCCCGGTCATGCACGACGACAACCTCCTCATCGTGCGCCGGATCAAGCTGTCCGAAGGCCGGATCTCCTGCGCCCAGTTCGACCGCAGCGACGGCGTCCTCGTCACCATCGCCAGCTGGGACCGGCCGATCACCGACGATCTGTACCGGCTGCTCAAGCCGCTGCCCGCGGAGATGTTCCAGCAGGGCTGACGGGACGATCCCGATGGCCCACCGGGCGCTCCGGTACGACACCCCCGCCGCGGACTGGGAGCGCGAGGCGCTGCCCATCGGCAACGGCACGCTCGGCGCGATGGTCTTCGGCGGGGTGGCCCGGGAACGGATCCAGTTCAACGAGAAGTCGTTATGGACCGGCGGCCCCGGCGGCCCGGACTCCCCGCCCTACGACCACGGCAACTGGCGTGAGCCGCGCCCGGGAGCCCTCGCGGCCGTCCAGCGGCTGATCGAGGAGCACGGCACGGCCGCCCCCGACGACGTGGCGGCCCGGCTCGGACAGCCCCGCATCCGCTACGGCGCCTACCAGACCTTCGGCGATCTGTGGCTGGAGATCCCCGGCGCGCCCGAAACCCCGGACCGCTACCGCCGACGGCTCGACATCGGCCGGGGCGTGGCCTCCGTGGAGTACGCCGCCCACGGCGCGCGGCACCGGCGCGAGTTCTTCGCCTCGTACCCCGATCGGGTGATCGCCGGACGGCTGAGCACGGCCCCCGGCCCCGTCGCCTTCACCCTGCGCCACACCTCACCCCGCCCCGGCGACCACCACGTCACCGCCCACGACGGGCGGCTGACGATCCGCGGCGCGCTGGCGGACAACGGGCTGCGCTTCGAGGCCCAGGTGCGGGTGGTGTGCGACGGCGGCACCGTGACGGCCGGGGCGGACGGCACGCTCACCGTCACCGGCGCCCACGGCGCCTGGTTCGTCCTCGCCGCCGGGACCGACTACGCCGACAGCCACCCCGACTACCGCGGCGAGGATCCCCACCGGGTCGTCGCCGAGGCCGTGGACGCCGCCGCGGAGCAGGGCTGGCCCACCCTGCTGAGCCGCCATGTCCGCGACCACCGCGCCCTGTTCGACCGCACGGCGCTGGACCTCGGCGGACAGGCCCCGCCGGACCTGCCCACCGACCGCCAACGCGCCGCGTACACCGGCGGGGACGACCCGGCCGACCGGGCCCTGGAGGAGCTGTTCTTCGCCTACGGCCGCTACCTCCTCATCGCTTCCTCACGCCCCGGCGCCCCGCTCCCCGCGGGCCTCCAGGGCGTCTGGAACGACAGCGTGCAGCCCGCCTGGTCGGCCGACTACCACACCAACATCAACCTCCAGATGAACTACTGGCCGGCCCACGCCCTCAACCTCGCGGAGACCGCCGAGCCGCTGCACCGCTTCATCACCGCCCTGCGCGCCCCCGGCCGGATCACCGCCCGCGAGATGTTCGGCGCCCGCGGCTGGGTCGTGCACAACGAGACCAATCCGTACGGCTTCACCGGCGTCCACGACTGGCCCACCGCCTTCTGGTTCCCCGAGGCGGCCGCCTGGCTCGTCCACCACCTGTACGAGCACTACCGCTTCACCCTCGACACCGGCTTCCTGCGGGACACCGCGTACCCCGCGATGCGGGAGGCCGCCGCGTTCTGGCTGGACACCCTGCGCCCCGACCCCCGGGACGGCACGCTCGTCGTCTCACCCGGCTACTCGCCCGAGCACGGCGACTTCACCGCGGGGCCCGCCATGTCCCAGCAGATCGTCCACGACCTGCTCACCGCCACCCTGGAGGCGGCCCGCGCCCTCGGCGACGACCTCGCCTTCCAGGCCGCGCTGCGGCGCGCCCTGGACGCCCTCGACCCGGGGCTGCGCATCGGCTCCTGGGGCCAGCTCCAGGAGTGGAAGGCCGACCTGGACGACCCCGCCGACACCCACCGGCACGCCTCCCACCTCTTCGCCCTGCACCCCGGACGGCAGATCGCCCCGGACGGCCCCTGGGCCGGGGCCGCCGCGGTCTCCCTGGACGCGCGCGGCGACGGCGGCACCGGCTGGAGCCGGGCATGGAAGGTCCACTTCTGGGCCCGGCTGCGCGACGGCGACCGCGCCCATCGGCTGTTGGCCGGACAGCTGACGGATTCCACTCTCCCCAACCTGTGGGACACCCATCCGCCGTTCCAGATCGACGGCAACTTCGGCGCCGCCGCCGGGATCGCCCAGATGCTGCTGCAGAGCCACCGCGGGGTGCTGGACGTCCTGCCCGCCCTGCCACGCCGCTGGCCGGACGGCTCGGTGCGCGGGCTGCGCGCCCACGGCGACCTCACGGTCGGCATCACCTGGCGCGCGGGACGCGCCCGTACCCTCACCGTCACGGCGGGACACGACGGGCCGGTCCGGATGCGCGGCGCCCTGTTCGCGCGCCCGTACACCCTCCACGACGGCGCCACGGGCCACGAGACGGCCGTACGCGACGACACCGGCGACCCCGGCGACGGTGCCCGTACGGTCACGCTCGCGGCCCGCGGCGGCCACACCTACCGCTTCGCGGCGCGCGGCTGACTCACCGGCCCGAGCGCCGCACCCGCACATCCGCTGCCCGGACGAACGCCACCCGGTGCCCGAACTGGATCTGGTAGTAGATGTCCTGACCGCGCACCACGATGTGGCCGGATTCGTCGAAGGTGGTCGCCCACAGATACTCACCCTGGGTCCTCAGCCCCAGCGCGTACCGCTGCCCGGCGAGCAGCTTGTACGGCAGTGGTGAGACCGCCTGCACCGGTACGCCCTCCGGGTACGCCTCCTTCTCCGGGTAGGCGCGCCCGTACACCGGGACCTCCGCCAGGCCCGCCTTCGGCGTGACCACGAGGCCCTTGCCGTGGACGGCCGTGGGCCGCCGCCGGGGGTTGTGGAACCACGCCTGCTGGCCGAGGTACCAGATCGCCGTCCAGTCGCCCTGCCGCCCCGCGACCGCGAACTGCTGGCCGGTGGTGGCGCGGGCGCCGGTGTCGTTGACGCCGGTGGTCGAGTCGGCGCCGTCCGGACGCAGCCCGATGTCCTTCACCAGCGGGGCGTCGTCGCTCGGCGCCGTGTGCAGCCGCACCGCGGACGAACCGTGCGGGACGCACTCCTGGCCCGCCTGCTCGCAGCCGGTGTAGACGGGCTGGTTCGTGTCGTAGTCCGGGCGGATGGTGACCAGCCCCCCGGAGGCGCCCGCGGTGCGGTGGAAGGGGGCGCCGAGGAGGCTGAAGTAGTGCGCCCAGTCCCAGTACGGGCCCGGGTCGGTGTGCATGCCCTTGATGGTGGTGGCGGTCGTGCCGGGCACATTGTCGTGGCCCAGGATGTGCTGACGGTCCAGCGGGATGCCGTACCGCCGGGCCAGCCACTTCACCAGCCGGGCCGACGAACGGTACATCGCCTCCGTGTACCAGGCGTCGGGCGCGGTGAGGAAGCCCTCGTGCTCCAGGCCGATGGACTTGGCGTTGACGTACCAGTTGCCCGCGTGCCAGGCGACGTCCTTGAGCGGCACGTGCTGGGCGATATGGCCGTCGGAGGAGCGCAGGGTGTACTGCCAGGAGACGTACGTCGGGTCCTGGACCAGCTTGATGGTGGTGTCCCAGGAGCCCTCGGTGTCATGGATGACGATGTAGTCGATCATCTGGGACAGGGGGCGGTTGCCCAGGTCGTGGTTGCCGTAGTCGTTGTCCCCGAACTGCTCGTAGGGGGCTGGGATCCACTCGCACGACACGTTGTCAGGGGCCTCGACGTGCGGATCCCGCTTGGGGTCCGGCAGGCCGAGCGACCGCAGCTGCCGCCGGTCCGCGGCGACCTGGGGGGCGGCGTCGAGCGTGACCCGCTCACCGTCGCCCGTGGTGCGCGCCGCGCCGCCGCGGATCACGTCGTAGACGTCGTCGGCGAACACGGCGGCCGCCGTGGCGCTGTCGGCGCCCGAATAGGCCGCCACCGCCGCGTACCAGTCCGCCGGGTCCTCGCTCGGCGGCAGCCCCAGCTTCTTCTGCTCGGCTGCCAGCAGCGCCGCACCGCCGCGCACATTGGCCGCCACGTCGCCGCGCAGCGCGGCGGCGGACAGCCCCGTCAGCTCCGCGGCCCGGTCCAGCGTGCGCAGCCGCGCGGGCAGCCGCCGCGGCTCGGGCACCGAGGCCTCCGGCACCCGCAGGGGCCGCGCCTGGTCGCCGCGGGCGTCCTCGGTGCCCCGGCTGTGGTGCGGGGCCGCGGAGAGGGCGGTGAAGGCGTCGGTGAGGTGCATGGGGCCGTAGCCGCCGGTGACGCTGGGCGCGCCGCGATGGCCGTCCCAGCGCGACTGCAGATACGACACGCCCAGCAGCACGCTCAGCGGCACCCGGTGCTCCTTCGCCGCCGCCGCGAAGGCCCGTTGCAGCGCCCCGGACCCGTCCGGGGATGGGGCCGGGGCGCCACCCGAGGGCGGCTGGTCGGCCCGGGCGGCCGGGGCCGCGGCGATGACCGGGAGCAGAAAGGCGGCGGACGCGGCGGCGGACGCGGTCCGCAGCGCCGTCCTCCGGCTGGGGCCGGGGGCGGGTCTGTCCGCGTCCCTGCCCGTGGCTGTGTCTGCGCCTCTGCCCGTGCCCTTGTCCGGGTCGTGGGCGCTGTCGGGTGCGGATCCTGGCATTGCAGCCTCCTCGAGGTGGGCTGAGCCGAACCGTTGGCCGTGCCTCGCCTCCCAGGAGGCAGGAGGCACGGCTAACAGCTATCCGCTGCCAGGCGATCCGTCAATCACCGTCGCGCGAAGAAGGGTTCGCACGTCAGCGCGTGCCCACCGCGGCGCGCACGGCGCGCCGGGCCAGGCCGCAGTCGTCATGCAGCCGCCGCAGCAGCAGCCGCTGCTCCTCACCGGCGGCCATCACGCCCGGCACCACCGGCGCCGGATCCTGCATGGTGCGCTGCACGGCGGTCTCGTACCGGCGGATCTCCCGGGTGAGGACGAGCATCAGGTTCACCAGGAAGGCGTCCCGCGCGGCCGGGCCCGCCGCCTGCGCGAGCTGGCTGATCTGACGCCGGGCCACCGGGGCGTCGCCCAGCACCGCCCACAGCGTCGCCAGGTCGTAGCCGGGCAGATACCAGCCCGCGTGGTCCCAGTCGATGAGCACCGCGCCCGAGGGGGACAGCAGCACGTTGTTCAACAGGGCGTCGCCGTGGCAGAACTGGGTCGGCAGCTGGCGCCCCGTCGTCTGCGAGATGCCGCGCAGCAGTTTGCGCACATCGCCCATGTCCCGGTCGGTCAGCAGCCCCAGATCGTGGTAGCGGGACAGCCGGGCGGCGTAGTCGACGGGGGCGTCGAAGAGGTCCCCCGGCGGCCGCCACTGGTTGATCCGGCAGATCGCGCCGAGCGCGGCGCGCACATCGGCGCGCGGCGGCGCCTCGGCGGGATGGCGCTGCGCGGCCGCGACCCGCCCGGGCATCCGCTCGATGACCAGCACGCAGTTGTCGGGATCGGCGGCGATCAGCCGCGGCACCCGGACCGGGGGACGCTGTCGTACGAACGTCCGGTACATCGCTATCTCGCGGCGGAACCGCTCGGCCCACGCCGGGGAGTGGTCCAGCAGGCATTTCGCGACCGCCGTGGTGCGGCCCGTCGAACCGAGCAGGAGGACGGACCGCCCGCTGCGCCGGAGCACCTGAACGGGGTTGAACTCCGGGCAGATGCGATGGACCGAGGCGATGGCGGTGCGCAGCTGGGCACCCTGAGGACCGGACACGTCGAGTCTTCCGCCGGGCGGCACGGAGCCGGGGGCGGCGGCCCGCCGCGCGCGGCCGCCGGAAGCGGGATCGAGGTACGGCCCATTGCCGGGCAGCTGCCGCCGGTACGGCCGAGGCGGGGCGGACACGGAGGACGACGCTGCGTACATGGGCGAGACAGATCCCTTCGTGTGCCGACGATGTGCGTACGCTCCCGGCCCCGGGGCGGGGCCGCACCCTGGGGAATGCGGCTGGCATTTTCCAACTGGCTTTTCCGGCTGGCATTTTCCAACCGCCACCGGGCCGGGTAGCGCGCTTCTACATCACACCCGTGCGCGGGTGGCACACCATCTGGCGGACCCTGGCGAACCCTGGCGAATAGTCGCACCGCACGTGACGGGCCCGTTACTGTCAAGCCAGCCGAGGATCCTGGGGGCTTGACGTGACGAGGGAACCCAACACCCGTCTTGCGGACCTTTTCGGCCTGGCCGGCTGGTCCAAGGGAGAGCTCGCGAGGCTCGTGAACCGGCGCGCGGCGGCCATGGGCCACCCGCAGCTGGCGACCGACACCTCACGGGTGCGGCGTTGGATCGACACCGGCGAGACGCCGCGCGATCCGGTGCCCAAGGTGCTGGCGGTCCTGTTCACCGAGCGCCTCGGTCGAGTCGTGACCATCGAGGACCTCGGATTCGGACGAGGTGGGCGCGCGGGAAAGGGACAGTCCGCCGACGGGCTGCTCTGGCCGCCCGAGTCCACGGCCGCGGTCCTCACCGAATTCACGGGAATGGACCTTATGTTCAACCGACGCGGCTTGGTGGGTGCGGGCGCCGCGCTCGCCGCAGGATCCGCCATCACCGGTGCCATGAGCGAATGGCTGCTCTCCGACCCCACCCTCTCCCTCGACGCGCCCCGTTCCGACAACCCCCTCTCCGCCGAGCCCGTGGGCTTCGACCGCTATGAGGCCGCCCCCGTGGGCTCCCAGGAGATCGACGCGCTGGAGACGTCGGTCGAGGTCTTCCGCGCCTGGGACGCGGCCCGCGGCGGCGGGTTGCAGCGCAAGGCCGTGGTGGGCCAGCTCAACGAGGTGGGCGGGATGCTCGCCTACCGCCATCCCGAGGCGCTGCAGCGCAGACTGTGGGGCGTCGCGGCGAACCTGGCCGTGCTGGCCGGCTGGATGTCCCACGACGTGGGCCTGGAGCCCACCGCCCAGAAGTACTTCGTGATCGCCGCGCACGCGGCCCGGGAGGGCGGCGACCGGCCGCGGGCGAGCGAGGCGCTGTCCCGCGCCGCCCGGCAGATGGTGCACATCGGCCGCCCGGACGACGCGCTCGATCTGATGAAGCTGGCGTCGTCCGGCGCGGGGGACGAGGCGCTGCCACGCACCCGGGCCATGTTCCGCACCATCGAGGCCTGGGCGCACGCCTCGAAGGGGCACGGCCGGGCGGTGCGCCGCACCCTGGGGGAGGCGGAGGAGCTGTTCGTCTCCGACCAGGACCGGGGGCCCGCGCCCAGCTGGATGCAGCTGTTCAACGAGGCCGACCTGCACGGGATGCAGGGGCTGGTCTACCGCACCCTGGCCGAGCACGAACCGGGCGTCGCCGGCGTCTCGCAGCGGCACGCCATGGAGGCGCTGCGGATGCGGGAGGGCGGCCGGCAGCGGTCGCAGATCTTCGACCACATCTCCATCGCCTCGGCCTGCTTCATCGGCGGCGACCCGGAGCAGGGATCCGCCTCCGCCCGGCAGGCGCTGGCCACGATCGAGCAGAACTCCTCGCACCGCACCTGGGACCGGCTGCGCGAGATGTACCGGCTCACCGCGCCGTACGCCTCGTCCGCCGCGGTCCGCGAGCTGCGGGCGGAGATCCAGCAGACCATGCCGAGGGGACTGGGCCACCAGAAGGGAGCCGGAGGCGGGGCGAAGGGTGCGGGTGGGGCGGCGAAGAGCACGGTCGTCTAGCGCCGGCGGCTCGTCCCATCGGCCCGTATCAGCCCGTATCGGCTTGTGTCCGCTCGTGTCAGCCGATCATCGCGAGCAGTACGCAGGCGTCGCCCTCACGCCGCTCGTCGTCGAACTCCTCGGCCACCACCCGCACGCACTCCTGCGTGCCGCGGGCGGCGGCGAACCGTGGCGCGAGCCCGAGCAGCCGCTCGGCCGTCACCGAGGGGTCCCCGGTGTCCGTGGCGAGCCCGCCCGCGTGCAGCAGGAGCAGATCGCCCGGCTCCAGCCGCTCCTCGGCCTGGGCGTACGTGGCGCCCGTGGTGCCGCCGAGCAGCACACCGGCCGGGGGCCGCAGGGCGCGCCCCGCCCCGTCGCGGAACAGCAGCGGGGCGGGGTGCCCGGCCTGCGACCACACCAGGGTGCGGGTGGCCGGGTCGTACCGGCCGCAGACGGCGCTGCCCAGGGCGGGCTGGGAGGAGACGTCGAGCAGCTGGTTGAGCCGCCCCATCAGCGGGCCCGGTTCGATCCCGGCCACCGCCATGCCGCGCACCGCGCCCAGCACCATCGCCATGCCGGAGGTCGCGGCGACGCCGTGGCCGGTGAGGTCGCCGACGCTGAGCAGCGTCCCGCCGTCGGGCAGTTCGAGCGCGTCGTACCAGTCGCCACCGATCAGCGCGCTGTTCGCGGCGGGGAAGTAGTGGGAGGCGACATCGAGGGCGGTGCCCGCGGGCCGCCCGCCGCGCGTGAGGGGCGCGGAGCCGCGCCACGGCGGCAGGACCGCCTCGTGCAGCTCGACCGCCAGCCTGCGCTCGCTGCGGGCGAGGTGCCGCTGGCGCTGGAGCGAGTCGCGGGATTCGCGCACCGCCCGCTCACTGCGGCGCAGCTCGCTCACATCGCGGAGCACGGCCCACATGGAGGCGGTGCTGCCGTCGGCGTCCAGCACGGGCTCGCCGGCCATGTGCACCGTGCGGACGGCGTCGTCCGCGCGGACGACCCGGAACTCGCCGTCGATCGGCTTTCCGTCCACCAGGCAGTCCGTGACCATGGCGGTCAGCACCGGCTGATCGTCCCCGACGACCCAGGAGGGCAGCTCGTCCAGGGACAGCCCGCCTTCCTCGGGGGCGCGGCCGAAGATCTGGCACAGCTCGTCGGACCAGGTCACCTCGTCGGTGAGGAGATTCCACTCGGCGCTGCCGACGCGGTGGAGCAGTGAGCCGTGGCCGTGGCCGGGGCCCTGCTCCGGGGCGTCCTGCCCGGCCGCGTCCTGCCCCGTCGCGTACTCGTCCAGAGGCTTCTCCTCCGGAGCCGCCTCGTCCGCTTCCTCCGGCCGCCCGGACGGCAGCCCCTCGCGCAGCTGGTCCAGATGCCGGCCGAGATCGTCCAGATGGTGGACGGCGAGATCGCACAGGGCGCGCTGCCAGCGCAACTGGGTCTCGTTCGCCGTGCCGCTCAGGTCCGCCGTGGTGTCGCGCCGCACGGCGGCGACGCCGCCGCGGAGCCGCCGGGTCTGCGTGATGAGCGCGTCGACCGTGCCGCGCTGGGGCGACGGGGCGGCGGGATGGTCCGCGGAGCGGGGGGACGGCATGTGTTCTCCGATACGGGCCGGTACGGCGCGGCGCTGCCGGGTCTGATGGGGTAAGGACCGGTAACGACTCTTGCACAGGCCGCGACGTCGCGTAAGTCGTTTGGCAATACCCGATCCGGTGGTGCTTCTGGCATATGTCAATGGCTTTCCTGGGGCACATCGGGCGCGGCTCGGCGGAGCATCCGGTTCCGGGTAGGCTGCGGCGCTCGGGGATTCCCTCAGTCCAGGTGTTCATCCGGCATATGGCGCCAGGACACCGGCAAGAATGCCGGTCGACGGAAATCCCGTTGCCAGCGAACCCCCCGCACCGGATGCTGACCTCATGTTCGATCCAGACATAGCGCCCAGCGGTACCCTCCTCGGCCTCCTCCAGCGAGGCCGCGGCGACGGTACTCTGCATGCCCTCGCCGCGCCGCGGGCCGAGGCGCTCGCGGCACTGCACCACTGTGTGCTGCACGACCCCCGCCGTGACTGGCAGGTCGAGAACCGCTCCCTCTATTACGCCCGGCTCTGCCTTGACCTCGACGCGGACCTCGACGAAATCGAACAGCACCTCTTCCACCCCGACGACCTGGTGAACACCGACGAGGAGCGCACCGGGCTCGCCCTCGCCGTCCTCGGCCACCTCGCCGCGTACGACCGGCTCGACGCGCTGCGGCTGCTGCGCCGGTACGCCGCCGCCGGCAGCAACTGGGAATGGGCCCTGGACGAGCTGGCCCTGCGCGACGACGACGCCGGGCTGCGCGCCCTCGCCCCCGCCGTCCTCGGCCGCTTCCCCGAGACCCCCGAGGGCGAGGCCGAACTCGCCACCGCCGCGCGCGGCGCCTACGAGCCCCGCCCCTGGCGGCTGTGGGCCGACGACCCGGCGTACGGTCCGCGCGTGCGTGCCGCGCAGGAACAGGGCGCCTTCGACCGCTGGCAGCGCCAGCTGCGCCCCTCCGGGCCGCGGCCCGGCTGGAGCGTCCACGACGTCCTGGTCTGGGCCCAGCAGGAACACGACCTGCGGCCCGGCGCCCGGCGCCCCGACGCCGCCGCCCGCTGCCTCGCCGCCGTCGCCGGTCCGGAGGACCGGCCCGAGCTGCTGGCCGCCGCCGCGTCGGCCCCGGACGCCGCCCGTGCGACCGCCCTGCGGCACCTGGCCGATACCGGCGACCCCGAGGTGCTGGACCTGATCGAGGCCGCCGTGACCGAGCCGGACGCCTCGGAGCCGGTCTCCCGGGCCGCCCTCGGCGCCTTCGAACGCATGCGCGGTGTCGCCGCCCTGGACCGGGCCCGGATCTGGGCCCACCGCCCCGACGCGCTCGGCGCCGCGGCCGCCGCGATGCTCGCCGCCCGGGGCGGACCGTACGACGCGGGCCTCGTCCTCGCCGCCCTCCGCCGCATCGTGCGGGCCGAGGGCCCGCACAGCCAGGCGCTGTGGACGCTCGTGGACGGCGCCGGCCGCCTCGCGATCACCTGCGCCGCCCCCGTCCTGCGCCACGTCTACCGCGAGACCGCCTCCTCCCACCTCCGCGGCCGCGCCGCCCGCGCCCTGGCCGCCACCGATCCCTCGTTCGCCGCGGGCTTCGCCGTCGAATGCCTCTGGGACTGCGAGGAGACCACCCGCGAACTCGCCGCACGCCACGCCGCCACCGGTGATGCCCGCGTCGTGGAACAGCTCCGCAGGCTGGCCGCCGACCCGGCCGAGGAAGCGGAGGTCCAAACCGCGGTCCGCAGCCGCATCGACCCCGACGCCGCCGAGGTCTGACCCCGGCCTCGACCTCGGGGTGTCACCCGGGGCGGCCGGGGTCCCGGAGGCGCCGGGGCGGCCGGGGTCCCGGAGGCGCCGGGGCGGGTGACCGATGGGTTCACGCCATGTGGTCGGCCGTAAACCCCGCGGCCGGGGTGGGGTTTGGGGTGGTTCCTCCGGCACTCGCCCGGCTTCGGCGGGCGCGGGGGCCAACGCTCACGGGACGTTTCACGGCTCGCAAGGTGCACGATGCCGGGGCCACCCTTCGTACGCCGACAACACCGGTATGCGAGTCGCCATCGTGACCGAATCCTTCCCGCCCGACATCAACGGCGTCGCTCATTGCACGCTCCAGACCGCCCGGCATCTCCACCGGCGCGGCCACCAACCGCTCGTCATCGCCCCCGCGGGCCCGCACGACGGGTCGCCCGACGCGACCGGGGACATCGACGGGGAGCATCCGTTCCCCGTCGTCCGGATCCCGTCCCTGCCCCTGCCCGGCTATCCGCAGGTGCGGGTCGCGCTGCCCAGCCGCCGGCTCGCCGCCGCGATCACCGCGCACCGCAGCGACCTCGTCCACCTGGCCAGCCCCTTCGTGCTCGGCGCGCGCGGGATGACGGCCGCGCTGCGGCTGCGGATCCCCGCCGTCGCCGTCTACCAGACCGACCTGGGCGGCTACGCCCGTACGTACCTCGGCGCGGGCGAGAACGCGGCCTGGCGCCGGATACGGGCCGTCCACACCGCCGCCGACCGCACCCTCGCCCCGTCCACCGCCGCCGCCCGCGACCTCGACGAGCACGGGGTGCCGCGGATCGCGCTGTGGCCGCGCGGCGTCGACACCGAGCGCTTCCACCCCTCGCGCCGCGACCCGGAGCTGCGCCGCTCCCTGGCCCCCGGGGGCGAGCTGATCGTCGGCTACGTCGGCCGTCTGGCGCCCGAGAAGAACGTCGAGCTGCTGGCCCCGCTGTGCGCGCTGCCCGGCGTCCGGGTGGTCGTGGTCGGGGACGGGCCGAGCGAGCCCGCGCTGCGCGCGGCCATGCCCGGCGCCCGCTTCCTCGGCCGCCGGACCGGCACCGAGCTGGCCCGCGTCTTCGCCTCCCTCGACGTCTTCGCGCACACCGGCCCGCAGGAGACCTTCTGCCAGACCGTGCAGGAGGCGCAGGCCAGCGGCGTGCCCGTGGTCGCGCCCGCCGCCGGCGGCCCGCTCGACCTCGTCGACCACGGCCGTACCGGACTGCTGGTGCCGCCCGGCGACGCGGACGAGGTGCGCGACGCCGTGTCCCTCCTCGCCGCCCACCCCCGCAAGCGCGCCGCGCTGGGGCAGGCGGGCCGGGAGGCGGTCGAGGGCCGCACCTGGGAGGCGATCGTCGACCAGCTGATCGACCACTACGCCGAGGTCCTGATGGCCCGTACGGCGGTGGCGGCATGAGCGGGAACACCCACGGGCCGCTGCGCATCGTCCGGCTCGCCAACTTCGTCACCCCCTCCTCCGGCGGCCTGCGCACCGCGCTGCGCGAACTGGGCGCGGGCTACCAGGCGGCCGGGCACGAATCCGTCCTGGTCGTGCCGGGGGAGCACGCCGCGGACGAGCACACCCGCCAGGGCCGCGTGATCACCCTCCCCGGCCACCGCGTGCCCGGCACCGGCGGCTACCGGGTGCTGACCGACCGGCGGCGGCTGGCCCGGCTGCTCGACGGGCTCGCGCCCGACCGGCTGGAGGTCTCCGACCGCACCACCCTGCGCTGGACGGGGGAGTGGGCGCGGCGCGCCCGCGTGCCCGCCGTGATGGTCTCCCACGAGAGCGCCGACGCCGTGCTGCGCACCTGGGGCGTGCCCGAGGCCGCCGCCCGGACCGCGGCCGACCGGCTGAACCGCCGTACCGCGCGGGCGTACGCACGGGTCGTCTGCACCACGGAGTGGGCCGAGCGCGAGTTCGTACGCATCGGCGCGCGCAACGTCGTACGCGCCCCCCTGGGCGTCGACCTCGGCCACTTCCACCCCTCCCACTACGACGGCGCCCTGCGCGAGCACCACCGGGGCGGCGCCGCGGTCCTGCTCGCCATGTGCTCCCGCCTGTCGCCCGAGAAGCGGCCGGGCCGCGCGCTCGACGCCCTCGCCGAACTGCGGCGGCGCGGCGTCCCGGCGGCGCTCGTCGTCGCGGGCGACGGCCCGATGCGCGCCCGGCTGGAGGCCCGCGCCCGCGCGGAGGGGCTTCCGGCGGCCTTCCTCGGCCACGTCGGCGACCGGACCC
Organism: Streptomyces sp. NPDC019937; assembly: GCF_040631655.1. Lineage (NCBI taxonomy): Bacteria > Bacillati > Actinomycetota > Actinomycetes > Kitasatosporales > Streptomycetaceae > Streptomyces > Streptomyces sp. NPDC019937. The sequence continues at coordinate 6,188 of NZ_JBEYAL010000068.1, read as the reverse complement.
GGCTGGCCGCGCTCCAGGCGAGCGCGGACGTCGTCCTCGCCCCCGGCCCGGCGGAGACCTTCGGGCTGGCCGCGCTGGAGGCGCTGGCGTGCGGGTCGCCCGTGGTCGTCAGCGCCCTGTCCGCGCTCCCCGACATCGTAGGCCCGGCGGGCGCGACGGCGGCCGACAACGGGACGGCGTTCGCGGACGCCGTCGCCCAGGTCCTGGCCCGCCCCGAGCCCGTACGCCGCGCCACGGCCCGGGCCCGCGCCGAGCGCTACGGCTGGCCCGCGGCGGTCGACGCGTTCCTGGCCGCCCACGACGCGCCCCGCCCCCAGCCCGACGGCCGTACCCCGGCCGGCACGGCGGTCGGCGGTGCCCGGTGAGCGCACCCGGCGCTCACCCGGCCCGTCGGCCGCACCCGGCGACCACGCCCGGCGGTACGACGGTCCCGGGCGCCCGGACCGGTCGGCTCGCGGCGGCCGCCGCCGCGCCGGTTCCCAGCCGTCCGGCCGTCATCCCGGCGCCGGTGGGCGCGTCCGGCCGGGCGGTTCCGGGCGGTGCCGGCACCGGTGCGTCCGCGTCGTCGGCCTCGGAGGCGGACGCGGTCGCCCAGCAGGCCCGGCACGCCGAGTCCGCCGACCGGGCGTGCGTCCCGGGCGGCGGCCCCATGGCGGCCCCGTGGAGCACCGTGCCGCCGGGCCCGGCAGCACCGCCCCGGCACGTGGCCCCCTCCGGCCCGGCGGCCGCCAGACGCGGGGCACGCCCCACCCCGGACGAGCCCGCCCGCTCGGCCGTACCGGCCGGGAACGGCCGCTGCCCGGCGGCGCCGGCCGCCGATGCGGTGACCGGCCCGCAGCCCACCGCGCCGGAGGCCGACGGCGATGCCGCAACCGCCCCGGCCGTGGGCGCGGCACTGCCCGCACCGGGCGTGCGTCGGGCTGTCGCTGCGGCGCCCGATGGCCCGGTGGGCGGGCCGGTGGTGCCGGAGATCTGCCGTGTGGGGGCTGTCGGGGCGCCGCCTGCCCGTGGTGACGCCGTGGGCGACCGCGCTCCGGCCGTGCGTGCGGCGCCGCCCGCACCGTCCGCCCCGGACGCTCGGCGGGCCGTTCCTGTCGTGCCCGGTGGCCCGGCGGATCCGGAGGTCCGTCACACCGGGGCCAGTGGCCGCCCGCAGACGCGCCGCCCCGATGCCGCAACCGCCCCGGCCGCCCCGGCCGTGCCCACCACGCGGTTCGCCGCGCTCGGCGACTCGCTCACCGAGGGGCTCGGGGACCCCGTGGCGGGTGGCGGGTGGCGGGGGTGGGCGGCGCTGCTGGCCGGGGCGGCGGGGCCGCACGGGGAGCCCGTCGACTTCGTCAACGTCTCCCGCAGCGGCGCGCTCGCCGCCGACGTGGCCGGTGAGCAGCTGACCGCCGCCCGCCGGGCCCGTCCGCATCTCGCGTCCGTCGTGGTCGGCATGAACGACACCCTGCGCGACACCTTCGACATCCGCCGGGTCGCCGAGGCCCTGGACGCGACGATCGGCGCGCTGCGCGCCGACGGGACGGTGGTGCTCACCGCGTGCCTGCCCGACCCGGGCCGGATGCTGGGGCTGCCGGACACGCTCGCCCGGCCGCTGGGGCGCCGTATGCGGGCCGTCAACACGGTGGTGCACGCGCTGTCCGGCCGGTACGGCGCGGTGCACGTGGAGCTGACCGAGCACGGCTGGGTCACGGACCGCGCGGCGTGGAGCGTGGACCGGCTGCATCCGAGCGAGCTGGGGCACCGGCTGCTGGCGCGGGAGTTCCACACCGCGCTCACGGCCCGCGGGATCGCCATGGGCGACCCGCCGTCCACGGCGCTCGACGGCCCGGCGCCCTCGCGGGCCGGGAGCGCCTGGTGGATGGCGACCCGGGGCACGCGCTGGGTCGTGGACCGCTGTACCGATCTGCTGCCCGGGCTCCTCGCGCTGGCGGCGCAGGAGGTCCGCCACCGGATGCGCGGCACGGCCCAGCTGCTCGACGGGCGGGAACGCCGGGCGGCGCTGGCCGCGCTCGCCGCGCTGCCCCGGGCGACACCGTTCGAACTCGGCACATCACCCCCGCACGCTGCGACAATGGCGGGATGACGGGTCGCTGGGAATTCTGGATCGACCGCGGCGGTACCTTCACCGACGTCGTCGGGAAGCGCCCGGACGGCCGCCTGGTCACCCGCAAGCTGCTGTCCCACCATCCCGAGCGCACCATGGACGCGGCCGTCGCCGGGATCCGGCAGACGCTGGGGCTCGGGCCGGACGAGCCTGTGCCGGCCGACCGGATCGCCGTCGTCAAGATGGGCACCACCGTCGCGACCAACGCCCTGCTGGAACGCAGGGGCGAGCCCACGGTGCTCGTCGTCACGGCCGGTTTCCGGGACGCGCTGCGCATCGCGTACCAGAACCGGCCGCGGCTGTTCGACCGCCGGATCGTGCTGCCGGAGGCGCTGTACGACCGGGTGATCGAGGTGCCCGAGCGGGTGGACGCGCATGGCGGCGTCGTACGCCCCCTGGACCTCGGCGCCGCCACCGAGGCGCTGCGCGCCGCCCACCGTGACGGCTTCCGCAGCGCCGCGGTCGTCCTGACGCACGGCTACCGGTATGCCGCGCACGAGCGCGCGGTGGGTGAGGCGGCCCGCGCGCTCGGCTTCACGCAGGTGAGCTGTTCGCACGAGGTGAGCCCGCTGATGAAGCTGGTCTCGCGCGGCGACACCACCGTCGTGGACGCCTACCTCTCGCCGATCCTGCGCGCTTACGTCGAGGACGTGGCCGCCGAGCTGCGCGGCATCCGGCTGATGTTCATGCAGTCCAACGGCGGGCTGCGGGAGGCCGCGCACTTCCGGGGCAAGGACGCGGTGCTGTCGGGGCCCGCGGGCGGCGTCGTGGGCATGGCGCGCTCCTCGGCCGAGGCCGGTCACACGCACGTCATCGGCTTCGACATGGGCGGCACCTCGACCGATGTGTCGCACTACGCGGGCGAGTTCGAGCGGGTCTTCGGGACCGAGGTCGCGGGGGTGCGGATGCGCGCGCCCATGATGAACATCCACACCGTCGCGGCGGGCGGCGGCTCGGTGCTCCACTTCGACGGGCGCCGCTACCGGGTGGGCCCGGACTCGGCCGGTGCCGTCCCCGGCCCCGCCTGCTACCGGCGCGGCGGCCCGCTGACCGTGACCGACGCCAACGTGATGCTGGGCCGGATCCAGGCCGCCCACTTCCCGGCGGTCTTCGGCCCGCACGCCGACCAGCGGCTGGACGCGGAGACCGTACGGGAGCGCTTCGCCCGCCTCGCCGAGGAGATCGCCGAGGCGACCGGGGACCGGCGCGGCCCGGAGGAGGTCGCGGCGGGCTTCCTGGACATCGCCGTGCTGAACATGGCCAACGCGGTCAAGAAGATCTCCGTGCAGCGCGGTCACGACGTCACCCGCTACGCGCTCACCAGCTTCGGCGGCGCGGGCGGCCAGCACGCGTGCGCGGTCGCGGACGCCCTCGGCATCGGCACGGTGATCGTGCCGCCGCTGGCCGGGGTGCTCTCGGCGTACGGCATCGGGGTCGCCGACGCCACCGCGATGCGCGAGCAGGCCGTGGAGAGGGAGCTGAGCGAGGAGTCGCTGCCTCAGGTGCGCGAGCTGTGCGCGCGGCTGTCCGGCCGGACCCGCGACGAGCTGCTGGCGGACGGCGTCCCCGGGGACAGCGTGCGCACCACGGCCCGGGTCCATCTGCGGTACGCGGGCACCGACGCCGCCCTCCCCGTCCCGCTGGACTCCGCCGCCGCGATGACCGACGGCTTCGTACGGGCGCACCGCGCGCGCTACGCCTTCACCATGGACAAGCCGCTCGTGATGGAGGCGGTGTCGGTGGAGGCGGTCGGCGCGGCGGGCCCGGCGGGCGGCCAGGCCGTGGAACCGCCGCCCAGGGAGGGCGCCCTGGCGCCGGTGGCGACCGCGAGGATGTTCACGGCGGGGCGGTGGCAGGACACCGGCCTGTACGAACGCGCCGGGATGCGCCCCGGGGACACCCTCACCGGCCCCGCGGTCATCGCCGAGGACGACGCCACCACCGTCGTCGACCCCGGCTGGCAGGCGGCCCTGGGCGACCGCGGCCATCTGCTGCTCACCCGCATCCGGCCCCGGCCGCGCACGGCCGCGGTCGGCACCGAGGTGGACCCGGTGATGCTGGAGGTGTTCAACAGCCTCTTCATGGCCATCGCCGAACAGATGGGCCTGCGCCTGGAGAACACCGCCCACTCCGTCAACATCAAGGAGCGGCTGGACTTCTCCTGCGCCCTGTTCGACGCCGACGGCAACCTGATCGCCAACGCCCCCCACATCCCGGTGCACCTGGGATCGATGGGCGAGTCCATCAAGGAGGTGCTGCGGCGCAACGGCGCGACCATGCGGCCGGGCGACGTCTACGCCATCAACGACCCGTACCACGGCGGCACCCACCTCCCGGACGTCACGGTCGTCACCCCGGTCTTCGACGACGACGGGACGGAGCTGCTGTTCCTCGTCGCCTCCCGCGGCCACCACGCCGAGATCGGCGGCATCACCCCCGGCTCCATGCCCGCCTTCAGCCGCACCATCGAGGAGGAGGGCGTGCTCTTCGACAACTGGCTGCTGGTACGGGACGGCGCGCTGCGCGAGCGCGAGACCCGCGAACTGCTGACCGCCGGGCCGTACCCCTCCCGCGCCCCGGACGCCAACCTCGCCGATCTGCGCGCCCAGATCGCCGCCAACGAGAAGGGCATCCAGGAACTGCGCCGCATGATCGGCGAGTTCGGCCTGGACGTCGTGCACGCCTACATGCGCCACGTCCAGGACAACGCCGAGGAGTCCGTGCGCCGCATCGTCGGCGCCCTCCGGGACGGCCGTTGCGCCTACGAGACCGACGGCGGGGCCGTCATCCGCGTCACCGTCACCGTCGACCGTGACGAGCGCGCCGCCGTCCTGGACTTCGCGGGTACGTCGCCGCAAGCGCCGGGCAACGCCAACGCGCCCAGCTCGGTGGTGATGGCGGCCGTGCTGTACGTCTTCCGCACCCTGGTCGCCGAGGACATCCCGCTCAACAGCGGCTGCCTGAAGCCCCTGAAGGTCCGCATCCCCGAGGGCTCGATGCTGGCCCCGGTCCACCCGGCCGCCACGGTCGCCGGGAACGTCGAGACCTCCCAGGCCGTCACCGGCGCCCTCTACGCGGCGCTCGGCGTCCAGGCCGAGGGCTCCGGCACGATGAACAACGTCACCTTCGGCAACGACCGCGTCCAGTACTACGAGACGGTGGCCAGTGGCTCGGGCGCGGGCGACGGCTTCGACGGCGCCGACGCGGTGCAGACCCATATGACCAACTCCCGGCTCACCGACCCCGAGGTGCTGGAGTGGCGCTATCCGGTGCGGGTGGAGAGCTTCGAGGTGCGGCGGGACAGCGGCGGCCGCGGCCGCTGGCGCGGCGGCCACGGCGTCACCCGCCGCATCCGCTTCCTGGAGCCGATGACGGTCGCCCTGCTCACCGGTCACCGCCGCGTCCCCCCGTACGGCATGGCGGGCGGCGCGCCGGGCGCGCTCGGCGCCAACCTCATCGAGCGCGCCGACGGCTCGGTGGACCGGCTGAAGGGGTGCGACGCGGCCGACGTCGGTGTGGACGACGTCCTCGTGGTCCACACCCCGGGCGGCGGCGGTTACGGCCCGGCACGGGACTGACGGCCGCTCGCCGCCTCCGCCGCCGTTTTGGCGCGATCAACCCCGTTTGCGGCCGCGGGGGTGGGAAACCCGACTTCTATCAAGCCCGCCAAGCCTTGTGCGCGAGGTCGGCTGCGTGCCCTCATGACCACCCATTGGATGCGGCACACCCGCGTGGGCGAGGGCGGGAATTCACCACGACGCATCACAGAAGGGGCAGTCATGGATTGGTGGCAGAGCGCGGCATGCGTGGACGAGGACCCCGAGCTCTTCTTCCCGGTGGGGGCGGCCGGACCCGCGGCCCAGGCGCAGCAGGCCCAGGCCAAGGAGGTCTGCCACCGCTGCCCGGTGGTCCACCAGTGCCTCACCTACGCGCTGGACACCGGCGTGACGCACGGCGTGTGGGGCGGCACCGACGAGGAGGAACGCCGGGTGCTGCGCCAGCGGGCGCGGCGGCAGGCGCGCGGCGCACCCGCGCCGGGCCCGGGCGCCCCGCCGCGCGGCGCCTCGGACACGACGTG
>NZ_JBEYAL010000067.1:0-32134 GCF_040631655.1 Streptomyces sp. NPDC019937 | reverse complement strand
GGGGGGGGGGGGGGGCGGGGGGCCCGGCGGGGGGGGGGTTGGGGGGCGCGGGGGGGGTGCGTCCCCCATGGCCGCGGCGGGCCCGGTGCGCCCCGTCGCGCACCGGGCCCGCCCGTCGTGAGTCCGTTTACTGGTGGAAGATCCTGGCCCCCCACTGGGCGGCCCACCTGCCGTCACCGAACTGGAGGTTGGCCGTACACAGGCCGGTGTCGCCGTCACAGTTCAGGGCGGTCACCGGTACGGGCGCGGCCTCGCCCCGCGGCGCCTTCATCGCCTGCGCCCCCGCCTGGTGGAAGACCCGCGCGTCCCACTGGGCGACCCACCTGCCGTCGCCGAAGCGCAGGCCGGCCGTGCACTTGTAGGTGTCACCGTCGCAGTTGAGGGTGGTCACCGGGACGGGCGCCCGCACCGACTCGGCGGACCGGGCGGACGCGCTCCGGGCCGCGCTCTGGTGGAACACGTTGGCATTCCAGTCCGCGAACCACCTGCCGTCCCCGAACCGCAGCCCGGCCGTGCACTTGTAGGTGTCACCGTCGCAGTTGAGGGTCGTCACGGGGACGGGCGCCGCGCTGGCCGCCGGAGCGACCGCGGTCGAGACCATGAGCAGGGCTCCGAGCCCCAGGAACGTACCGGTGAGCATTCGGCGAGCTGACATGTCGTCGCTTCCTTTTCGACTCCGGCCACGCGAAAGGTGATAACAACACACATCACCTCAAGCGGCCGATCCGATGAGATGCCAGAGGCTAGCCACCCACCGGTCGAGCATCGCTCGAAGAATCAGAGCCGCTGAAGGATCGTCCCCGTCGCCAGCGCCCCGCCCGCGCACATCGTGATGAGCGCGAACTCCTTGTCCGCCCGCTCCAGTTCGTGCAGCGCCGTGGTGATCAGCCGGGCCCCCGTCGCCCCCACCGGGTGGCCGAGCGCGATGGCGCCGCCGTTGACGTTCACCTTCTCCAGATCCTGTTCGAAGACCCGCGCCCAGGACAGCACGACGGACGCGAACGCCTCGTTGATCTCGATCACGTCGATGTCCTTGAGCGTCATCCCGGCCTTCCCCAGCACGGCCCGGGTCGCGTCCACGGGTCCGTCCAGGTGGTAGTGCGGATCGGTGCCGACCAGGGCCTGGGCCACGATCCGGGCGCGGGGCCGCAGCTTCAGCGCGCGGGCCATCCGCTTGGACGCCCACAGCACCGCGCACGCGCCGTCCGAGATCTGGGAGGAGTTGCCGGCCGTGTGCACGGCGGTCGGCATGATGGGCTTGAGCCCGGCCAGCGCCTCCATGCTGGTGTCGCGCAGCCCCTCGTCCCGGTCGACGGCCCGCCACATGCCCTCTCCGGCGGCCTGCTCCTCCTCGGTGGTGGGCACCTGCACCGCGAAGGTCTCGCGCTTGAAGCGCTCCTCGGCCCAGGCCCGGGCCGCGCGCTCCTGGGAGAGGAGGCCGAGGGAGTCCACGTGTCCCCGGGTGAGCCCGCGCCGCCGGGCGATCCGCTCGGCGGCCTCGAACTGGTTGGGGAGGTCGACGTTCCACTCGTCGGGGAACGGCTTGCCCGGCCCGTGCTTGGAGCCGCTGCCGAGCGGCACCCGCGACATGGCCTCGACACCGCAGCCGATGCCGATGTCGATGACGCCGGTGGCGACCATCGTGGCCACCATGTGGTTGGCCTGCTGGGACGATCCGCACTGGCAGTCCACGGTCGTCGCGGCCGTCTCGTACGGGAGGCCCATGGCCAGCCAGGCGTTGCGCGCGGGGTTCATGGACTGCTCGCCCGCGTGGGTGACCGTACCGCCGACGATCTGTTCGACGCAGTCGGGCTGGATGCCGGTGCGGGCGAGGAGTTCGCGGTAGGTTTCCCCGAGGAGATAGGCGGGGTGGAGATTGGCGAGCGCGCCTCCACGCCTTCCGATGGGGGTGCGCACGGCTTCGACGATGACGGGTTCCGCGGCCATGACTCGTCCTCTTCTCCATCGCGTCCGCGGGGGCTCCCGGCAGCGCCCGCGCCAGAACTAGTACGCGTTCTAGTTCTTCGCTCAGTTTGCTGAGGCCCGCCCTGACGGCGCAAGGGTTGTGCACAGGGCGAGTTGGAGCGTCCGCCTCAAGAAGGACCGCCATGGCCCTTGCTAGTTATAGAACCCGTTACTACCTTCTGGACACTTTCTGATAGGCCGTCAGATCTGGAGTGGCCGATGTCCTGTCCAGCGCTCCCCGAAGGCTTCGACTTCACCGACCCCGACCTCCACCAGCACCGGGTGCCACTCCCGGAGTTCGCCCAGCTGCGGCAGACGGCCCCCGTGTCGTGGATCCCCCAGCGGCACGGCATCGCCGGGTACGACGACGACGGCTACTGGGCCGTCACCCGGCACGCCGACGTCAAGGAGGTCTCGACCCGGCCCGAGATCTTCTCCTCGCACCGCAACACCGCGATCATCCGCTTCAACGAGCACATCCAGCGCGACCAGATCGAGGTCCAGAAGCTGATCATGCTCAACATGGACCCGCCCGAACACACCCGGGTCCGCCAGATCGTCCAGCGCGGCTTCACCCCGCGCGCGATCCGCTCCCTGGAGGACGCCCTCCACGACCGCGCCGTACGCATCGTGGCGGGCGCCAAGGAGAACGGCACCGGCGACTTCGTCACCGACATCGCCTGCGAACTCCCCCTCCAGGCCATCGCCGAGCTGATCGGCATCCCCCAGCAGGACCGGTCCAGGATCTTCGACTGGTCCAACAAGATGGTCGCGTACGACGACCCGGAGCTGGCCATCACCGAGGAGATCGGCGCCGAGTCGGCCATGGAGCTGATCTCGTACGCCATGAACCTGGCCTCCGACCGCAAGCAGTGCCCCGCCAAGGACATCGTCAGCGCCCTGGTCGCCGCCGAGGACCAGGGCAACCTGGGCTCCGACGAGTTCGGCTTCTTCGTGCTGCTGCTGGCCGTGGCGGGCAACGAGACCACCCGCAACGCCATCAGCCACGGCATGCACGCCTTCCTCACCCACCCCGGCCAGTGGGAGCTGTTCCAGCGCGAGCGCCCCGCCACCGCCGCCGACGAGATCGTCCGGTGGGCCACCCCCGTGATGTCCTTCCAGCGCACCGCCACCCAGGACACCGCCCTCGGCGGCCAGTCCATCCGGGCGGGCCAGCGGGTCGGCGTGTTCTACTCCTCCGCCAACAACGACCCCGAGGTCTTCGACCGCCCCGAGGTCTTCGACATCACCCGCGACCCCAACCCCCACCTCGGCTTCGGCGGCGGCGGACCGCACTTCTGCCTCGGCAAGAGCCTCGCCGAACTGGAGATCCGGCTCATCTTCAACGCGATCGCGGACACCCTCCCCGGCATCCGCCTCACCGGCGCGCCCCGGCGGCTGCGGTCGGCCTGGCTGAACGGCATCAAGGAGCTGCGGGTGAGCTACGCGTGAACCACGCGTAGCCCATCACCGTCCGAACGTCACTTGAACGGCACGTTGATGCAGGCCACCCGGTTCCCGGCCATGCCCGCGTGCCCCGTCTGGGTGGCGGTGCCATGCTCGTGGATCACCACCGAACGCGCCTCACCCGGCCTGAAGTGCCACTTCACCCAAGACTTGGCGCGGGCGTCACCACTGCTGTTGGTGGTGGCGTCGAGCCACATCTCATTGTGCGGATTGGCGTACTTGGGGTTCGTGGACGGCTGCTTCGGGTCCTTCATGTTCTGGTAGTGCGAGCCGGACGAGTCGGGTTTGGTGCCGCACGGCCTGGTGTGCACGTGTATCCCGAAGTGGTGGTCCGGTGCGACCCCGCGCAGGGCCAGGAAGACGAACGTGCCGCGCGGCGGCATCCCGTGCATCCCGTGCATCCCGTGCTCCTGCATCTCGTGGTGCCGCATCTCGCCGTGCCACTTCCCCGGGAGCCGCAGCTCCGCGACGAGCACCACGGCGGACGTGGGCACCAGCTTCTTGTCGTACGTCACCGCACCGCTGGTGCCGTGAGCCTCCGAAGCGGGCCGGAACCGCTCCAGGACGAACGCCGTGGGATTCGGCGAAGGGTCGTGCGTGTCGCCCGGCGCGGCGACCGCGGGCGAGATGACGGCCATCGATGCGGCCAGCGCTGCGGCGGCCGCCGTTACCAGGGACATCCTCAGATCCCTCCTTGGTCGGGACCCCCGAGACTTCCTGGCGTTTATACCGCTTTTCCCCACGCTAGACCGGTGCCCCGGACCCTTCAACGCGAGGCGTCGGCCCGTGCGGCGGCCTCCTTCTCATGGGGGACCTCCGCCACCTCGGACGTTTCTCCCGACGCCACGGCGCGCGGCCTTCGTACCAGCGCCCGGGCGCGCTCCCGTACGCCCCGGGCGCCCGCCGACAGCATCTCGGTGACCGGGCCGTCCGCCTCCTCGGCGGGCTTCCGGCCGACCCCGAGCAGCACGTACTGCAGACCGAATCCGGCCGCGACGACGGCCGCGCCCCCGACCGCGTCCAGCACGTAGTGGTTCGCCGTGCCGACGATCACCGCGACCGTGAGCAGCGGGTACAGCATGCCGAGGATCTTCATCCACAGGTACGGCGCCACCAGCGCGATGACCACCCCGCACCACAGCGACCAGCCGACGTGCAGCGACGGCATGGCCGCGTACTGGTTGGACAGCTTGGTGAGCGCGCCGAAGTCCGGGTTGCTCAGGTCCTGCGGGCCGTGCGCCGTGTCGACGTACCCGAGGCCCATCAGTCGCGGCGGGGCCAGCGGGTAGAGCCAGAAGCCGACCAGCGCGAGCAGCGTCGCGAACGCGAGCGGGGTGCGGGCCCAGCGGTAGGTCGCGGGGCGGCGCAGATAGAGCCAGCCCAGCAGGGACAGTGGGATGAGGAAGTGGAAGGTGCTGTAGTACCAGTTCATGCCGTCCCTCAGCCACGGGGTGTCCGCGACCAGGCGGTTGAACCAGTGCTCGATGTCGATGTGGAGGAAGCTCTCGATGGACAGCACCTGGTGGCCGTGGCCCTCGGCGACGCCGCGCTCGTCCGGCGCGTGGGCGCGGATCCACGAGTACGCGAAGTAGCCGACGCGGATGAACATCAGCTCCAGCAGCAGGTTCGGCCGGGACAGCGGCCGCCGCACGAAGCGCAGCAGCGGCATCCAGGCGAAGCGGCCCCGCTGCGGCTCCTGGACCGGCGTCGGCTCCGGGCGGTCCCAGCGCGGGGAGGTCCGGGAGACGAACGGCACCAGACACGCCGCGGCGAGGGCGGCCAGCAGCGGCGCGTTGTAGCCGATGTGCCCGGCGATCTTGAAGTCGGGCAGCAGCGCGGTACGGCTCAGCGTCATCACCAGCACCACCAGCACCGGCCACACCAGCCGGTCGGAGGCCCGGCGGCCCACCCGGCCGACGACCGCGAGCAGGATCCACAGCTGCTGGTACTGCCAGGAGGTGGGCGAGACCGCCAGCGCCACACAGCCGGTGATCGCCGCGGCCAGCAGCAGCTGCCCGTCCCGCGCGTACCGCACCGCGCGCCGCAGCCCGACGACCGCGACCGCCACCGCCAGGACGGCGAGCAGCGCCAGCTCGGCCGACCCCTCGAGCCCGATGCGCAGCAGCAGCCCGTGCAGCGACTGGTTGGCCAGGCTGTCGGCGGGCTCGCCGAGCCCGGCGCCGCCGAGGTGGTGGATCCAGTACGACGACGAGTCGCGCGGCATGGCCACCCAGGCCAGCGCGGTGCACGCGGCGAACGTGGCGCCCGCCAGCGCGGCCGAACGCCGCCGCCCCAGCAGCCACATGACGACGCCGAACAGCAGCAGCGCCGGCTGCAGGGCGGCGGCCACACCGATGAGGACGCCCGCCTGCCGGCCGGAGGTGCGGGGCAGCACGGTCAGCACGACCAACAGCACCGGGATGATGCTGGTCTGACCGAGGGTGAAGGTGCTGCGGACCGGCAGGGACAGCGTCAGCAGGCACAGCGCCAGCGGCGCGGCCAGCAGCGAGGTGCGGCGGGAGACCGGCTTCGGCAGGGCGCGCGCGGCCGTCAGCCCGAGGACGACGACGAGCAGCAGGGTGCCGAACGTCCAGGCGACGCCCAGGCTCTGCTCGGCGGCCCGGGTCAGCGGTTTGAGCACCAGTCCGGAGAACGGGGTTCCGGTGAACGCGTCCCCGTCGTACAGTGAACCGCCCACATGGAGGACGCCCTGCTCGCCGATCCAGGTCTCCAGGTCGGTCAGCCGCTCGTCCGGGGGCAGCCGCAGCACCGCCGCGGCCTGCCGGGCGGCGAGCAGACCGGCCAGCAGCCAGAGGGCGCCGAGCACCATCATCGTCCGTGACGTCCGGGCCCCGAGGGCACCGGAGCCCGCCCCCGGTCCCGGGGCACCGCGCAGTCCGCTTCGCTCCGTGTTCGTCACGCCCTGCCGCTCCCCCACTCGCCCTCTTCACCTGTTCGGAATGTTCGTGACCCTACTGAGCCCATTACTCAGACGCTCCACACCCCCGCTTCACCTGACTGTCGGCCACGGTTGGCCGAAAGCTGTCAGGCTTTGGCGGGAGTGCGTCTGTACGGAGGGAATCCGCACGGTCCCGGCCAATTTCATCAGGGCCGCGGGGTACGTCGCGAATCCGGCTCGGCGGCGTGCTGGAACGTCCCCGGCGTGATGCCGAAACACCGTACGAACCAGCGGTGGAAGTGACTCTGGTCGGCGAACCCCGCCGCGGCCGCCGCCTCCGCCAGCCGCTCCGCCGAGATCTCCGTCGCGTACTCCTCCTCCAGCAGCTCCCGCGCCCGCCGCGCCGCCCACGCCTGCCCGCCGCCCCCGGACGGCAGCACCCTGGCCCGCACCGGGCGGGTGGCGCTGCGCCGCACCATCGCGCCCACGGCCGCGGTCAGCCGCTCGTCGCGGACGAGCGGACCGGCGCCCCCCGATCAGCGCGGTGTGCAGCCGTAACAGGGCGCGTCCCAGGACCGGATCGTCCAGCACGGGCTGGTCGAACAGCGGCAGCGGCACCCGCTCGTCCGCGCTGCCCCGGACATCCGACAGGACGCCGCGCACCACATCGGGACCGATGTGCATGATGCGGTACTTGTAGCCGAGTTCGGCGGCCGCCTCCCCGTCATGCGGGTCGTCCGGGTTGAACACCATCACCATCCCCGCCCCGCTGGTGCGCAGCGCGCCCCGGCAGCGAAAGCGCTGCGCGCCGATCTCGGTGACGGCGAAGGAATACGTGTCGTGGCTGTGGGGGTGGAAGCGATGGCTGAAGACGTGCGCGTGATGGCCTCGACGGACCGCTCCGGGTCCCGCCAGTACCGCGCCCAGTCCCCCGGCCCCCCGCCGCTCCTCCTTCACCCATCACCCCATTCTGCCGTCTCGCACCAGCGTTCAATACGGGGCCTCAGGTCCCGGGCGAAGGTGACGGCATGCGATTCGACACCAAGATCGCCGTCATCGTCCGGGACGACCTCGCCGACTGGCAGAAGCTGAACGTGACGGCCTTCCTCTCCAGCGGACTCTCCCGCGCCACCGACGACATCGTCGGCAAGCCGTACGAAGACGCCTCGGGCAACACGTACCTCCCGATGTTCCGCGAACCGGTCGTCGTCTACGCCGCCGACACCCCCGGCCTCTTCCGCGCCCACACCCGCGCCCTCTCCCGCTGCCTCCCCACGGCCCTCTTCACGGAGGAGCTGTTCGGCACGGACAACGAGGACGACAACCGCGCCGCGATCCGCACCATCGAGGCCCCCGACCTGAACCTGGTCGGGCTCGCCCTCTACGGCCCGCGCGACCAGGTGGACAAGGTGACGCGGGGCCTGCGGCCGCACCGCTGAGCGGTCACCGCACGACCGAATTATTCGGACAATAGTTTCAAGGGTGAATGCGTGGCTCCGGTGCGGCATCCGTGCCCGGGGGCTGGCACGCTGCTTCAGGTGCGATCGCCGTGGTGCACCGGGGGGGCTGGCGTGGTAGTTGGGCACATCGTGGGCGACGCGTTCGCCGATCCCCCCGCCGCGCCGCGGTTCGCCGCCGGCGACCGGCCGTCCGGGACGCCGCGTCACGTGGCGTGTGTGATGGACGGCAACGGACGGTGGGCGGCCCAGCGGTCGCTGCCGCGTACGTCGGGTCACCGGGCGGCGGAGACGACCGTGATCGACGTCATCGAGGCGGCCCGGGCCGCGGGCGTGGAGTGGCTGAGCCTGTACGCCTTCTCCACCGAGAACTGGGGCCGGCCCAGTGCCGAGGTCGACTATCTGATGCGGTTGGTGCGCGCGGTGGTGCGCAAGCACGCGCCGCTGCTGCACGCGCGGGGAATCCGCTGCCGTTTCCTCGGCGTGAGCGACCCCAGGATCCCCCGGGAGCTGGCACGCGACGTCGCCGACCTGATGACACTGACCGGCGGCAACCGGGGCATGACCTTGACCGTCGCGTTCGACCACGGCGGGCGGGGGGACATCGTCGCGGCCGCGCGGTCGCTGATCCGCGCGGGGGTGGCCGCCGAGGCGGTGGACGAGCGGAGTTTCGCCGCCCATCTGCCCTTCCCCGACACCCCCGACGTGGATCTGGTCATCCGGACCTCGGGGGAACAGCGCATCTCCAACTTCATGCTCTGGCAGGTCGCCTACGCGGAATGGGTCTTCCCGGCAGTGCTGTGGCCCGACTTCCGCGCGCCGCACTTCCTCGCATGCCTGCACGCCTACCGGAAACGCGATCGCCGCTTCGGCGGCGTGCCGCCCGAGCAGAACGGAGTCCTGTGATCGTGACCATCGAGGACGACGGACACCCCGACAGCGCCCAGGAGCCGTCGTTCGGCGCGGGCTCGGCGTTCCAGGAATACCTCAACGATCCGCGCTGGGCGCTGGCCATGGTCCGGGCGACCGTGCTGGAGGCCGCGCACCCGCAGGTCGGTGCCGCGCTGATCGACAGCTCCACCTTCGTCGTCCACCCCTGGCGACGGCTGCGCAACACCTTCCGCAGCATGCAGCGCATGTTCGGTGACGACGAACAGGCACGGCTCCGGGAGGCGGCACGGCTGAACCGCCTCCACGCACGGCTCAGCGGAACCGATCCGCGAGGCCGGCCGTACAGCGCGATGGACCCCGCCGTACGGGCCTGGGTGGTGGCGACCATGTTCGAGAGCACCGTGACCATGTGCCGGCTGAGCGGACAGCCTCTCGAACAGCGCGTCATGGAGCGGCTGTACGCCGAGTTCCGGGCGTACCTGGCCGCCATGGGGGACGCGTCCGGTCATCTGCCGCCCGCCCTCTCCGAGTTCTGGCCCTACTACGACCAGGTGGTGGCACAGGAGCTGGAGAACACCGAGGCGATGCGGATCATCCTCTACAAGCTGTTCGACCATCTGCCCGCTCCGGCCCTGCTGGGCGGGCTGCCCACGGTGTGGGCCACCGGCCGGGCCGTCGTCGGCCCGCTCATCGGGGCGATCACCGTCGCCTCGCTCCCGGAGTCCTTCCGGCGGCGCGCCGGACTGCCCGAGATGCCCGGTGCGCAGACCCTGATGCAGGGGGCCTATCTGACCGTCGGCCTGGCCCGGTTCCTGCCGGACGGCTGGATCCGGGCCGACGCCATCGCCGACCTGCTGGCCCTCTCGCCCGACAGCGACGACCCGCGCGCCCGTGCGGTCACCGCCCTGCACGACAGGATGAGGCGGGCCGGTGCCCTGATCCGGCTCATCACGCCGCTCTCCCCGCCACCGGAACCCGTCTCCCGCACCGACACCGAACGCAGTGCGGAGGAGTTCTTCCGCGAGGTACTCGACCAGACCGGCGACGGCTACCTGGACTGGCCGGACCTCGCCGCCATGGCCCGCGAACTGTCCACCCGCCTCGACCTGGACGAGCCCGAGGAGACAAGGCTCTACGACGCCTACGCCGACTGGTGGCGCGAACTCCAGACGGCGCTGGACGGCGACGGTGACGGCCGCGTCAGCGCCCGCGAGTACGCCACGGCCGTCCCCTCCCTGGCCGGGCCCGCCCTGATCAAGGTCGCCGAGGTCCTCTTCGACGCCACGGACAAGGACGGCGACCAACGCATCGACGCGGACGAATACCGGACGCTGTTCCGGACCGCGTTCCACCGCGACACGGCCGGCCCCGACGGCACCGTCGGCACCGACCGCGCCTACACGCGCGGCGCCTTCGTCGGAGACTTCCTGTCCTTCATGTCCGGCCGCCGGCGATCGACGGCCTACGACCCTCTCCTCACCCAGCCGTGAGCCGCTCAGGAGCAGGGGTCAGGGGGCCGATGCCGTGGCGGCGTCGTAGGTGGCGCGGGCGGCGGTGATGTCGGCTCGGTGGCGTTCCGCCCAGCCGACGAGCCCGGTGAGCGTCGCGTGGAGTTCGCGGGCCATGGGCGTGAGGCTGTATTCCACCTTGGGCGGCACGGTGGGGTAGACGGTCCGGATGAGCAGGCCGTCGCGTTCCAGCTTGCGCAGGTTCAAGGTGAGCATGCGTCGGCTGATACCCGCGATGGCACGTTCCAACTCGGTGAACCGGACCGGCCCGTGTGCGGCGGCGACGAGGATTCCGATGCTCCATTTGCCCGCGACATGGTCGAGGACCTCGGTGAGCGGGCACGCCTCGTTGCTGACCTGGTCGGAAACATCGGTGTGACTGCGTGACACGAAAGTGCCTCCTTCCGCCGCACGCCATGGTTACAGAGGATGACGCCTGTAACAAGTCGTGCACCGTTGGAAGGGATCCTCCGTGCGAAGAACCAATGCGTCAGCACAGACATCACGCTGGTCGGCACTGGCCTTGCTCTGTGCCGGGCAGCTGATGGTCATCCTCGACGGGACCATCGTCAACGTGGCGCTGCCCTCCATCCAGCGGGACCTCGGCTTCTCCTCGTCGGGCCTGGCCTGGGTGGTCAACGCCTATCTGGTCCCCTTCGGCGGTCTGCTGCTGCTCTCGGGGCGGCTCGGCGACCTCATCGGGCGTAAGAGCGTCTTCATCAGCGGTCTGGGCCTCTTCACTACCGCCTCGCTGCTGTGCGGTGTGTCCCAGGGCCCAGCGATGCTGCTCGCCTCCCGGTTCGTCCAGGGCATCGGCGGCGCGGTGACCTCCGCCGTCACCCTCGGCATGGTCGTAACCTTGTTCCCCCAGCCGAAGGAGCGGGCCAAGGCCATCGGCGTCTACAGCTTCGTCCAGTCCGCCGGTGGCTCGATGGGCCTCCTCGCCGGCGGCGCCCTGACGCAGGCCTTCAACTGGCACTGGATCTTCTTCGTCAACATCCCGATCGGCATCGTCGCCGCCCTGATGGCCGGGCGCGTGCTCGCGCCCGAGCGCGGCGTCGGCCTCGACAAGGGGACGGACGTCGTGGGGGCGCTCCTGGTCACATCCGCTCTGATGCTCGGCGTCTACACGATCGTCGAGACCACCGGCCACGGCTGGACGTCCGCACACACGCTGAGCTGCGGCGCCGCGGCACTCGCCCTGCTCCTGGCATTCGTCGCCCGCCAGGCGAAAGCGACCCACCCGCTGCTGCCGCTGCGGATGTTCCGCTCGCGCGACGTCTCAGGAGCGATGGGCATCCAGGCCCTCATGGTGGCCGGGATGTTCAGCTTCCAATTCCTGTGCGTGCTGTATCTGCAGAAGGTGCTCGGATTCGACGAGATACACACCGGCCTCGGCATTTTCCCAGTCTCGGTCGCGATCGGCGCGCTCTCCCTCAGTCTCTCGCCCAAACTGATCGCGCGCTTCGGCCCCCGTGCCGTACTCCTTCCAGGACTCACGCTCATCACCGCGGGTCTCGCCGCGCTCGGCCGCGCACCGGCAGACGGGAGCTACGTCGTGGACGTCCTGCCCGCGCTGCTGCCGCTCGGCATCGGCTTCGGCCTCGCGATGCCGTCGCTGGCCACGCTGGCGATGTCAGCGGCCACGCCCGAGGACTCGGGGATCGCCTCCGGCATGTTCAACACCATGCAGCAGATCGGCAGTGCCTTCGGCCTCGCGGCCCTCAGCACGCTCGCCACCTCGCATGCCGATGCCCTGCTGGGCGACGGGGCAAGCGCCGCCTCGGCCCTCACGGGTGGCTACCAGCTCGCCTTCCGCATCGGCTCGGGCCTCGTCGTCGTCGCTCTCCTCCTCGCCACCGCCCTGTTGAGATCCCCCGCCCCAGCCCAACGCCCAGCGGCTGTGAACAAGCCCGTCACCGAGAACGCCGCTCGCTGACCCTTGCCCCTCAGCCCCCTTGTGATGCGGCAGGATGGGCCCATGAGCATCGTCAAGATCAATGTGCTGTCCGTTCCCGAGGAGCAGCGCGAGGTGCTGGAGAAGCGCTTCGCCTCCCGCGCCGGGACCGTGGAGAACTCCGATGGCTTCGAGTGGTTCGAGCTGCTGCGCCCGGTCGAGGGCACCGACCAGTACCTCGTCTACACGCGCTGGCGCAGCGAGGAGGACTTCCAGGCCTGGATGGAGGGCCCGATGAAGGCGGCCCACCAACGCGGCGGCGAGGACGCCCCGCAGCAGAAGCCCGCCGCGTCCGGCTCGACGCTGTGGTCCTTCGAGGTCGTCCAGCAGGCCGCGCCGAAGCAGGGCTGACACCGGACCGGCCCTGCACACGTCGCTAGCCCCTCTGACCTCTGCCAGAGGGGCTAGCGACGTCGTGTTGAACCCATCAGAAGTCGGATACGAGCCGGTGCTTGCCGAGCGGCATCATGCGCCGCCGTAGGTCCTGTACAGCTTCGACCGCTCGATGCACCTGGGGCACTGACACGGCGGCCACGCCGACGTCTCCATCGGCCTCAGAGAATCGGTAGACCTGATCACGCGCGTCGGCCCGTAGGTCTTCCCACCGTCACGAGACACACGCAGCGTCATCATCGCGCGGCGCCTCACCGGTCTGCGTCCCTGTGAAGCGGGCCGTTGTGGTGCCGCTGGAGTACGACAACGCAATCCACCGCCTTGGAATAATCCCCGACGGCGTTCCAGTGCGCTTGCTGTCGCAGGAGGTCGCGGCACACGTCGCACTGCACGGGTGATTGCGTGGCCGGAAGAACGAGCCGACAGACGGGGCACTCTGACGGAGTGCCCGTGTGTACGTTCCTCGGCCCTAACAGGGCTTGGACGGGCCATGTCGGCGGTAGCTCGGGGGACCTATTCTCTTCCACGTTGGCGCTCCTATGCAGCGTTGACCATGCCCCCGGACAGTTCGCCCTGTCGCGGGGGTCCTGACGTACGCCTAGACAACCGCGCCTGCGCGGTCGCGGTTGGTGACTAGCTGGTGACTGCGTGGTGACAGCCCGTACCCTGGTCACCATGAACAGCGGGGAGTTCAGCCAGAGAGTCCGCGACCTGCTTCGCGATCAAGGCATGAGCGTCCGGGCGGTCGCCCGGTACCTGAACTACGACCATGCCTATCTGTCACGCGTGCTCTCCGGAAAACAGCAGCCGTCGGCGCAACTCGTCGCGGGGTTGGACAAGCTGCTCAAGGCAGACGGGGAACTCGTCGAAAAAGCAGCACACGTAGCAGCACCAGCAGTCTCGCCAAAGGCTACGAAATCAACAGCCATCACCGACCGGATACTCAATCTCAACGAAGCACGGGGAGCTGACTTCGCGGAAGCCATCCGAGAGACTTCCCGTCGGCTGGTCGTCCTGGACAACGAACTCAGCGGTGTGTCCATCGCCGAGCCCGCAGGCCGCGCGTTCAAGGTCGTACATCGACGGCTTGGCGACGCGGACTACGACCTTCAACATGAGCGCGACGTTCAATCGGCTGCCGCAGAACTTGCCGAAGTCGCTGGCTGGGCTCTTTGGGACGCGGAAAGAGACGATGCGGCTCAGCGTTTCAACCATGAGGCACTGTTCCTCGCGAAACTCTCAGGGGATCGCTCCATTGAATTGCTGACGTTGCAAAACATGGCTATGCAAAGTGAATGGCGCGGACGGAATCAAGAGGCTCTGTCCATCGCCCGGTCGGTGCTCAACCGCAGGCGGATGTCTCCGCGCGTCGAGGCGATGTTCCGCATCCGTGAAGCCAAGGGGCTCGTCGGCACGGGACGTACGTCGGATGCCATCGAGTCGCTGGAACGTGCCCGATCCCTCATCGAGGGCGGTAACGACGTTGGCGAACCGGACTGGGCATGGTGGGTGACTCATGGAGAGATCGACCGCCAGTGGGGTCACACGCTCCAAATCGCAGGCGACATAAAGAATGCGATCGAGCTACTACTACAGTCCGTAGAACCAGGACGTGACGTCACGACCGGCTACTCAAGCGAACGCGTCGCGCGCCTCACGCAATGCCTACTGGACGTCAACGCATGGCACGAGGCGGAAGAGGTGGCTTGGTCCTTGGTCACCGCCACCCCCGGAATCTCATCGGGGCGGACGCTCCGCATCATCGGACGCGTTGCCGAGCAGCGCGAAAGGCTGAAGGGCGCACCGCCGAGCCTTACGGACACCCTTGAGCATCTGGGAGAAAAGGTTGACGAGGATCCTTTCACCCTTTAACAGAGGATGTTACCGAATTGCCTGAGTGGCGCGCCGTGGGCACTGCCGCCAGCCGTAGAGATTGGGGGGACGGGAAGCGGAGGCGCTCAGTCGACAGCGAGGAGTGGGTGACTCCACCCACCGCCAAACTGAAGCGGCGGGCTTCCTGCGTCGCCGACTAAGCAGCGTCGCAGAGGACCAGCCCGGCCCTGCGCAGGACGTTCAGCGCACCCACGCGGTCGGCATTCTCCACCAGACCGCACCTGACACACTCGAACTTCGCTTGGGTGACGCGGTTCTCCTTCGCCACGTGCCCGCATCCGCCTATCTCGGGCGGGCACGTGCGGGAGGTGTTGCGGGCATCCACCGGGATCACACGGCGACCGGCACTCTCAGCCTTGTTCGCCAGGATTCCCAAGAACAGCCGACGACCACAAGGTGGGCATCCGCGACTTCAGGTGCGGGAACTCCTCCCGCAGCATGTGGGAGGTGAACCCCTTGAACTGGTTCGCCACGTACGAGGCGGACGACTTGGGGTCGTGCTTGACGAAAAGGTGCACGTGGTCGTGCATGACCTCAAGGGCAACGATCTTCCAACCGCGCTCGTCAGCCTTCTGCCGGATCAGTTCGTCCAGTCGTTCCGCGACCCGTCCGCCGAGAACCGGACGGGCGGTACTTCGGGCACCACACCACGTGAAGCCCAAGATCGCACACACCGCCGGAGAATCAGCGAACCTTCCTGGTCACAGCCATGCGATCACTCTCAACGGCCTCGCCGCGCTCCTCGGCGAAAGTCCTCCCGGCGAATCGAACGGCCCTTGTGGTCTGCGGCACCCGGCCGGTGGATGAATGGGGCCCTGTCCTGAACTCATCGGTGGGGGCCAGGGCCCTGGTGCCGGGGAAGGGGCGGGTCATCTAGGGTCGGCTTGTGTACGGGAGTGTCAGCGAGAAGCCGGTGCCCGCCCGCGGAGACGGGCAGCGCATTCTGGTCGTGGACGATGAGTCCAGGATCGCCGAACTGCTCTCGACCACCCTGGAGCTGGCCGGGTATCAGGTCGGCACCGCGGCCACCGGGGGCGAGGCGCTGGACCGGGTGGGGCGGGAGCGGCCGGATCTGGTGATCCTGGATGTGATGCTGCCCGATCTGGACGGGTTCACGGTGTGCCGGCGGATGGTGGCCGCCGACGAGGACCATCCGCCCGTGCTCTTCCTCACCGCCCGCGACTCGCTGGATTCGCTGGTCACCGGGCTCGGCATCGGCGGGAACGACTACGTGACCAAGCCGTTCCGGATCGCCGAGGTGCTGGCCCGGGTGCAGGTGCTGCTGCGCGGGCGGCGGCGGAGGGCGCGGGAGGAGGCGCCGCCGCGGTACGCGGATCTGGTGCTGGACGATACGACCCGGCA
The DNA here is from genome assembly GCF_040631655.1 of Streptomyces sp. NPDC019937. Taxonomy (NCBI): domain Bacteria; kingdom Bacillati; phylum Actinomycetota; class Actinomycetes; order Kitasatosporales; family Streptomycetaceae; genus Streptomyces; species Streptomyces sp. NPDC019937. The sequence goes on along the minus strand of NZ_JBEYAL010000067.1, from coordinate 16,342 downwards.
GGCCCGGCGGGGGCGCCGGACGCTGGAGCTGACGCCCGCCGAGTACCGGCTGTTGCGCTATCTGCTGGTCAACGCCGGGCGGGTGGTGTCCAAGGAGCAGATCGGTGAGCATCTGTGGTTCAAGGACCACCGGAGCTACGGGGACAACGCCATCGAGAAGCTGATCTCGCGGCTGCGGCACAAGGTCGACGAGGACGGTCCGACGCTGATTCACACCCGTCGTGGCTTCGGCTATTGGCTCGGCCGGCTCGCCGCCGTATGAAGGACTGCATGAAAGACGGCATGGGCGACGAGCTGGACGACGAGCACCGGCAACTGGTGGAGGTGCTGCTGCACGAGCTGCGCACCTCGCTGACGACCATCCGCGGCTGGGCCGAACTCCCGCTCCAGGGGCTCAGCGACGACCCCGCGCTGATGGTGCGCGCCCTGCGGCGCATTCAGGAAGAGGCCGACCACATGTATGAGGCGACCCAGCGGGTATTTCCCCGTTCGGACGCCTCCTGGGAGCGGCCGTCGCACCCGGAGCCGATGGATCTGCGGGACGTGGCCGACGAGGCGGTCGCGGACCTGGGGCTGCTCGATCCCGCACGCCCCATCACCCGCGAGAACTCCGGCCGCACCGCCCTCGTCGCCGACAACCGGATGCTGCGGCACGCGGTGCGCAATCTGCTGGGCAACGCGCTCCAGCACACCCCCGCGGGCTCCCCGGTGACGGTGGCCGTGCGCGGTCCGGTGCGCGGGCCCGGCGGGGAGCCGCGGGTGGAGCTGTCGGTCCGCGACCAAGGGCCGGGCATGGACCCGCGGGCGATCGCCCGGCTGACCACGCCGTACCCCGAGAGCGACGGCGGCGAGCCGGGTGGCGGCCTCGGGCTCACCATCGTGCGGCGGGTGGTCGAACGGCACGGCGGCGAGGTGGCCGTGAGCAGCGCGCCCGGCCTGGGCACGACGGTCACTGTGGCCTTGCCCACAGTCAGCGTTTCGTCAGGTAACTGACCGGGCGGCGTCAGGTGGGGGAGGTTCGCTGGTCATCACGTCCCCAGTACACACAGGTTCACGCTCCGCTCCTGTCGGAATCCCCCACCCGAGGAGAGACATGACCGAGACGCTGGCAGAGATCACGACCCCGTCGGAAGAGCCGATTCCGGCGTATCCGATGCCGCGGGCATCCGGCTGCCCCTTCGACCCGCCGCCGACCGCGCAGGCGATGCACGCCGAACGGCCGGTCGCCAAGGTGCGGATGTGGGACGGCAGCACCCCATGGCTGGTGACCGGGTACGCCGACGGGCGCGCCCTGCTCGCCGACCCGCGGGTCAGCTCCGAGGCCATACGGCCGGGCTTCCCGCACCCGAACGCGGGTTTCCGTCAGAACGCCCCACGGCGGCGTTCGTTCATCGCCATGGACGATCCCGAGCACGCGCGGATCCGCCGCATGGTCACCGCCCCGTTCGCCATCAAGCGGATCGAGGCGATGCGGCCCGCCATCCAGAAGATCACCGATGATCTGATCGACGCGATGCTGGCCGGGCCCACCCCGGCCGATCTGGTGCGCTCGCTCGCGCTGCCGCTGCCGTCCCTGGTGATCTGCACACTCCTGGGGGTGCCGTACGAGGATCACGAGTTCTTCCAGGAGAAGAGCTCGCTCATGATCAACTATCGCTCGTCGGCCGAGGAGACGGTAGCCGCCAGCGACGCGCTGACCGACTATCTGGACGAGCTGATCGGGGTCAAACTCGCCGAGCCCGCCGACGACATGCTCTCCGAGCTGGCCACCCGGGTCAGGTCCGGTGAGCTGACCCGGCGCGACGCCGCCTCCATGGGCTTCCTGCTGCTGGTCGCCGGCCATGAGACCACGGCCAACATGATCGCCCTCGGCACCCTCGCGCTGCTGGAGCACCCCGACCAGCTCGCCGTCCTGCAGGAGACCGACGATCCGAAGGTCGTCGCCAAGGCGGTCGAGGAGCTGCTGCGCTACCTGACCATCGTGCACAACGGGCGCGGCCGGGTCGCGTTGGAGGACATCGAGATCGGCGGCGAGACCATCCGCGCCGGGGACGGCATCATCGTCTACACCAGCACCGGCAACCGGGACGCGGAGGTCTTCCCCGACCCCGACCGGCTGGACATCGGTCGCGACGCCCGCCGTCACATGGCGTTCGGCTTCGGCGTCCACCAGTGCCTGGGCCAGCCGCTCGCCCGCATGGAGTTGCAGGTCGTCTACGGCACGCTCTACCGCCGCATCCCCACCCTGCGGCTGGCGACCGGCGTCGACCAGCTGCCGTTCAAGCACGACGCTCTGGTGTACGGCGTCTACGAACTGCCGGTCACATGGACATCGTGAAGAAAGAAGCCGAGGGAGTCACCATGCGAGTCGAAGTCGATGTTCCCAAGTGTGTCGCGTCCGGTCAGTGCGTGATGATCGCGCCCGATGTGTTCGACCAGCGGGATGAGGACGGGATGGTCGTGCTGCTGGACGACCGGCCCGCTGCCGAACTCCACGACGACGTACGGGAGTCCGCGATGATCTGCCCGGCGGCGGCGATCCGGGTGGTGGAGCAGGAGTGAGGCGTGTCGTCGTGGTCGGTGCCTCCGCCGCCGGGCTCGCGGCGGCGGAGACGCTGCGCCGGACGGGGTACGACGGCACCGTCACCCTCGTCGGCGATGAACCGCACGCCCCGTACGACCGGCCGCCGCTGTCCAAGCAGATCCTCGGCGGGGAGTGGGACGCCGGACGGCTCCCGCTGCGCGGACGGGACGAGCTGGACGCGCTCGGGCTCGACCTGCGGCTCGGCGTCGCCGCGACCGGGCTCGACCCGGCCGGGCGTACGGTCGCGCTCGCCGATGGGGCGGAGGTGCCGTACGACGGGCTGGTCGTCGCCACCGGCGTCCGGCCGCGGCGGCTGCCCGGGGACGGGGGCGCGCATGTGCTGCGCACCCTGGACGACGCGCTGGGGTTGAGGGACCGGCTGACGGCGGGAACGCGGCTGGTGGTGGTCGGCGCCGGGTTCCTCGGCGCGGAGGCGGCCGCCGTCGCGCGCGGGCTGGGCGCGGAGGTGACCCTGCTGGAACCGGCGCCGGTGCCGCTGGCGCCCGCGGTCGGCGAGGAGGTCGGCCGGGTGCTGTCCCGGGCGCACCTCGACCACGGCGTGGACCTGCGCACCGGCGTCACGGTGACCGAGGTGACCGGCGACGGGGTGCGGCTGGCGGACGGCGGCCGGGTCGCGGCGGACGAGGTGCTGGTCGCTGTCGGTTCCGTACCCAACACCGAGTGGCTGGAGGGCAGCGGTCTAGCTGTGGGCAACGGGCTGGAGTGCGACGAGTTCAGCGCCGCCGCGCCCGGTGTCTACGGGGCGGGGGACGTCGCGTGCTGGCACAACCCGCTGTTCGGTACGGCCATGCGGATCGAGCACCGTACGAACGCCACCGAGCAGGGCGTGGCGGCGGCCCGCAATCTGCTCGCCCCCGGGCCGGAGGCGCGGCGGCCGTATCAGCCGGTGCCGTACTTCTGGTCGGACCAGTACGGGATGCGGATCCAGGCCTACGGCCATCTGCGCGGCCATGAGGAGGTGGCCGTGGTGGAGGGCTCCCTGGAGGAGGGGGCCGAGGGGGCGTTCCTGGCCGCGTACCGCCGCGGGGACCGGCTGACCGGGGTGCTGGCCGTGGGCATGTCGCCCCGGGTGCTGCGCGAGTGGCGGCGGTCGATCGCCGCCGGGGCGCGGTGGGCGGACACGGTGCGGCGGGCCCCGGCACGGGCGTGACGACCCGCGGGCGGGGACGGGCGCGGTCAGACCGCGTCCGGTCCCCGCTCGCCCGTGCGTACGCGCACGAAGTCGTCCACCGGCACGGCCCACACCTTGCCGTCGCCGATCCGCCCGGTGCGGGCGGCGGTCACGATGGCGTCCATGACGGCATCGGCCTCGGCGTCCTCCACGACCACTTCGATGCGCGCCTTGGGCACGTAGTCGATGCGGTATTCGGCGCCGCGGTAGACCTCGGTGTGGCCGCGCTGCCGTCCGAAGCCGCTGGCCTCGGTGACGGTGAGGCCCTGCACACCGATCTCCAGCAGCGCCGTCTTCACATCGTCCAGCTTGAACGGCTTGACGATCGCGGTGATCAGCTTCATGGGGTCGGGGTCCTGTCGGGGTGATGCGGCGGGCGGTGGACGGCGTTCTGCGGCACGCCATGGCCCAGAACCCCGTGATCATAGGCGCTCTCGGCGTGGACGGCGAGGTCGAGTCCGGACCGCTCGTCCTCCTCGGCCGCCCGGAAGCCCATGGTCCGGTCGATGAGCTTCCCGATGCCGTACGTCATGACGAACGCGTACGCTCCCACCGCCAGCACCGCCACGATCTGCTTGCCCAGCTGTCCCGCGCCGCCGCCGGACAGCAGCCCGGCCGGGCCGCCGGTCATGGCGGAGGTGGCGAACAGGCCGATCAGCACGGTGCCGACGATCCCGGCCACCAGGTGGACGCCGACGACGTCGAGCGAATCGTCGTAGCCGAAGCGGAACTTCCAGCTCACCGCGTACGAGCAGAGCACCCCGGCCGCGAGCCCGATCAGCAGCGCCCCGGCGACGCCCACGGAACCGCACGACGGGGTGATCGCGACCAGTCCGGCGACCGCGCCGGAGGCGGCGCCGAGGGTGGTGGCGTGCCCGTCGCGGACCTTCTCCACCACCAGCCAGCCCAGCAGTCCGGTGCAGCCCGCCGCCTGGGTGTTGATGAACGCGGCGGCCGCCATGCCGTTCGCGCCCAGCGCCGACCCGGCGTTGAAGCCGAACCAGCCGAACCACAGCAGCCCGGCGCCGAGCAGCACCAGCGGCAGGTTGTGCGGCCGCATGGCCTCCTTCTTGAAGCCGATCCGCGGCCCGAGCAGCAGCGCCAGGGCCAGCCCGGAGGCCCCGCAGTTGACCTCCACGACGGTGCCGCCCGCGAAGTCCAGCGCCTGCAGCTTCTCCAGGATCCAGCCGCCCGGCGCGAACACCCAGTGCGCCACCGGAACGTATACGAGCAGCGTCCACACCGCGACGAACGCCACCCAGGCCCCGAACCGGGCCCGGTCCGCGATCGCCCCGCTGATCAGCGCGGCCGTGATGATGGCGAAGGTGAGCTGGAAGGTGGCGTGGAGGAACGTCGGCACATGCCCGGTCAGGTCCGTCGGCCCGATGCCGCGCATTCCCGCGTGCTCCAGACCGCCGAGCAGCCCGGCGCCGCCGAGGTCCTTGCCGAAGGCGAGGCTGTAGCCGACGAGCAGCCAGACCACGGTGACGACGGCGATGGAGACGAAGCTCATCATCAGCATGTTCAGCGCGCTCTTGGCCCGCACCATGCCGCCGTAGAACAGGGCGAGCCCGGGCGTCATGAGCAGCACGAGCGCGGTGCTGGCCAGCAGCCACGCGGTGTCGCCGGCGTCGAATCCGGTCGGCATGTCGATATGTCACCTTCCCAGTCGGCATGGCCCGCATCGATGGATGCTCGATGGCCACCAGGGAAGGTTCACGTCCGGTCGTTACCGCGTGCGTACGGACGTGTTTCCTCGATGTTTCGTGTTGCGTCGGCGTTTCCCCCCGCTCACCGCCTACGCGCTCCGGGCGGCGATCCGGCCCGCCGCGATGTCCACGGCCAGGAACGCGGCCAGCGGAATGCCCAGCAGCGGCAGGTAGTAGCCCACCACGGCGACCCCGACGGCCGACGGGACCAGGACGTGCACCGGTACCTGCCGCCAGGCGCCGCGCGGCAGGGGGCGGCCGAAGGCGCCCGCACGGCCGCGCTGCCACCACATGCGGTAGCCCCACACGATGAGCAGGATCAGGGAGAGGGCGAGCGCCACCAGGGCGAGCTGGTTGACGATGCCGAAGAGGACGCCGGTGTGGAGGTCGATACCCCACCGGCTCAGCTTGGCCAGCAGCGGATAGTCCGCGAACCGCACGGTGTCGGTGACCTCGCCGGTGGCCGGGGCGACGGCGACCGCGTCCTGCTTCTCCGGCCAGCTGCGCTGGATCTGGCTGACCGTGTACGCGGCGCTCGGGTCGGACGGCGGCACGATCTCCACCGGATCGCCGAGGCCCTTCGCCCGGGCGGCCCGCAGCACGGCGTCGTAGCCCACGTCGGTGGCGTGGTGCCCACCGTCCGGACCGCCCATGTCCATCCCCGGCATGGCGCCGTGGCCCGCGTGCTCACCGGTGAGCCCGGAGGCCACGGCCGGGGTGGACTGGCCGACCGCGGCGCGCAGGTCGGTGACGTTCGCCCCGGCGTAGGTGGACCAGGTGAGCCCGGTGGCGGACAGGAAGAACAGCCCCGCCGCCACCCAGACGCCGAGACCGCCGTGCAGGGCGAGGGTGCGGCGACGGCCGCCGGTGGGGGTGGCGGCCCCGGCGGCCGGGGCGGTGGATTCGGCGGTGGCGCGGCGGTTACGGCGGCGGCGGGCGAACCAGAGCAGCAGCCCGCCACCGGTGATCACCCACAGCCAGCTGGCGGCGAGTTCGCTGTAGAGGCGGCCGCTCTGACCGAGGTGCAGATCGCGGTGGAACTCGTCGATCCAGGTGCGCAGCGGCAGGGCGCCGGTGCTGCCGTACTGCTCCAGCGCGCCGCGCACCTTCGCGGTGTACGGGTCGACGAAGACGGCGCGGGTGTGGCCCTCCGCGACCCCCTTCACACCGGACAGCAGCACCCGGGTGGTGCCGGTGTCGTCCGGCGACGGGCGCACCGCGCTGATCGTGCCCTCCGGGTGCGCCTCGCGGACGGCGTCGATCTGCCGGGAGAGCGGCAGCTTGGTGTCACCGGCCGGGACGCGCAGTTCGTGGTCGTACAGGAGCTTCTCGGCCTGGTAGGAGCCCGCGTACAGCAGTCCGGTGGTGGCCGCGATCAGTAGGAACGGGGCGACGAGGACTCCGGCGTAGAAGTGCAGCCGCAGCACCAGGGGGCGCAGCACGGACCAGGCCGAGCGCGCGGGGGCGTCCCGGTCGGCCACGTCGCCGTCGGCGCCGGGGCCGGCGGCGGCCGGGGCGACGTGTTCGTCGGTGGACATGGCGGCCCTCTCGGTTCGGGGGTGGTGCGCGGCGTGCTCGTCCAGTAGTCGGGGCCGAGGAGGGTCGAGTTCCGGCGCGTTCCGTGACCTGCGTCACATGGGTGCGCGTTTTATCAACTTGGGACGAGTTCACACCGTCATCCGAGGTGGATGGCACGATGACCGGCATGACACCCGGCCCGGCCCTCCGCACCACACGTGCCGCGATCTTCGCGGTGGTGTGCGTGGTGATGGCGGCCCTGGGCCATGCGGTGATGTCCGGCGGGACCGTGCCGGGATGGATGCTGGGCGCGGCGTTCCTCGCCACCGCCTCCGTGGCATGGTGGCTGACGGGGCGCCAGCGCGGCGGCGCGGTCGTGACCGGGGCGACGGTGGGGGCGCAGATGGCGCTGCACCTGCTGTTCCACTTCTCGCAGTCCTCGCGGCTCGCCCAGGCGCCCATGGGCCACGGCGCGCACGGTGCGCACGGCGGCGGGGGCATGAGCGGCGGCCCCGGCATGGATGGCCTGGCCGGGATGGCCGACGCGCACATGGCGTCGGCGGCGGACGGCATCACCCCCGGCATGCTGCTGGCCCACGCGCTGGCCGCGCTGGTGTGCGGGCTGTGGCTGTGGTGCGGCGAGGCCGCCGCGTTCCGGCTGGGCCGCGCCCTCGCGGCCGCCGTCTTCGTACCGTTGCGCCTGGTCCTGCGACTGCTGGGCGCGGACGCCCTGCCGCTGCCCACCCGCCGCCTTCCGCGGCGGCCGGGAGCGGGGCGGGCGCTGCGCGCGGCGCTGCTGCACCACGTGGTCGCCCGGAGAGGTCCCCCAGAGGGTCTGATGCGCATCTGACCCGCCTGTCCCGACCGGTGACGGGCGGAAGCCCATCACTTCCGGAGGACATCAGGCGATGACCCCTGCCCTCGTACAGGAACGCCAGGATCGCGATCAGCAGATCACCGCATGGGCGCTGGCCGCCCGCGACGGCGACGCGGACGCGGTCGAACGCTTCATCCGCGCCACCCATCTCGACGTCTGGCGCTTCGTCGTCCATCTGAGCGCCGATGTGCACGGCGCCGACGACCTGACCCAGGAGACGTACCTACGGGCGCTGGGCGGGCTGCCCCGCTTCGCCGGGCGCTCGTGCGCACGCACCTGGCTGCTGTCGATCGCCCGCCGCACGGTCGCCGACCGCTACCGCGCCGCGGCGACCCGCCCCCGCATCGCCGATACGACCGACTGGCGGACGGTCGCCGAACGGGCGCAGCCCGTCGGGCTGCCCGGCTTCGAGGAGGGCGTGGCCCTGCTCGACCTGCTGGCGACGCTGGACGCCCCGCGCCGTGAGGCGTTCATCCTCACCCAGCTCCTCGGGCTCCCCTACGCCGACGCCGCCTCGGCCACGGGCTGCCCGGTGGGGACCGTACGGTCCCGGGTGTCGCGCGCCCGCGAGCACATGACCGCGCTGCTGCGGACGGCTGACAACTGACCGCTGACAGCCACTGGCTGACCGCTGACACATTTCACTATCTGTCATCTGCTGTGAGGAGTCCCGCTGATGTCAACCCTGCGTACGACGCGCCGCCTCGGTGCCGTGAGCGCCGCCGCGATCGCCGCGACGATCGCCTTCGCCGGTCCCGCCTCCGCCCACGCGGAGGTCACCGCCTCCAACGCCCGGGCGCTGGCCAAGGACGTCGTCCTCACCTTCACGGGCGAGGCCGAGTCGGAGTCCGCCGGCTTCACCGAGGTGCGCGTCGTGCTGCCCGAAGGCATCGCCCCGGGCGATGTCACGCTGGACGAGGCGCCCGAGGGCTGGAAGATGAAGCCCACCAAGGACGGCTACACGATCAGCGGTCCGAAGCTGGCCGTGGGGACGAACGCCGTCCACAAGGTCACGGTGCGGCAGTTGCCCGACGCGAAGTCGCTGGCGTTCAAGACCATCGAGACCTACAGCGACGGCAAGGTCTCCCGGTGGATCGAACTGCCCGGTGACGGCCCGGAACCGGAGGAGCCCGCGCCGGTCCTCGACCTGAAGGCGGCGGCGGCCGGTTCCAAGCCGTCCGAGGCCCCGTCCTCGTCGGACGACGCCTCGGGCAAGACGTCCGGGCAGGCATCGGACAAGGCGCCCGACAAGGCATCCGGCAAGACGGAGCAGAAGGCGGACGAGAAGGAGGACAGCAACGCGGGCGCCGCCACCGCGATCGGCATCAGCGTCGGCGTCCTGATCGTCGCGGGCGCGGGCCTGTGGGTGTTCAAACAGCGCCGCCGGACCTGACCGAGCCCGTCAGCCGCTTGCCTGCGTCAGCCGCTTGTAGAAGAAGCTGCAGTCCTCCAGGGAGCCGTCCGGGGCTGCGGCGTAGTCGGGGACGATGCCGTAGCGGGCCCAGCCGTCGGCGAGGTAGACGTACTCGGCCGGGCTGCCGGTGACGGTGTCCAGCATCAGCAGGGTGACGCCGGCGGCGCGGGCGGCCGACTCCGCGGTGGCCAGCAGCGCCCGGGCCAGGCCCCGGCCGCGGGCGGCGCGGTGAACGGCCAGCTTGAGGACCTCGGCGCGGTGCCGTCCGTTGGGCTTGCGGGCCAGGGCCAGGCTGACGGTTCCGACGATGCCGCCCGCGCTCTCCGGGGCGCGGCAGGCCCAGACGAGCAGGCTGCCGTCGGCCACCGCGGGGGCCTGGGCCTGCCACCATGCGGCGGCGTCGTCGTGGCCGAAGGGCGCGAGGAAGCCCATGGAGGCGCCGCCGTCGACGGCGTCGGCCAGGACCTCGGCGAGGCCCTTGACGCTGTCGGGGAAGGTCTCGGCGGACAGGAGGTCTATCGGGGGCATGGCGGGCTTCCTCTCCCGGACCGGTGGGCGGCGCGGCCGGCGCGGTGTCGTGGCTGACCGCCGCATCATCGCAGGCACGGCCGCGCGCGAGCGCGAAGGAGGCCGCCGTCCGGAGTGGTGTCCGGGCGGCGGCCGGGAGGGGAGGCGGAGGGCTCAGACGTTGAGCAGCCGCTCCAGGACGTTGCGGTAGCCGCGCATGGCCAGGCGCAGTTCCTCCGTCTCCGCGGTGCCCGCGGTGTTCTCGTGCCAGGCGGCGCGGAGGGTGCGACGGCGTTCGGCGAGGAGATCGACCAGCCGGGCCGAGATCTCTTCGAGGAGAGCGTCCGCCTCTTCCACCGAGCCGCGCGGGGCGTCCACGAAGGCGCTGACCGCGTACCGCAGACGCTGGTTCAGCTTGTCGTGCTCGCTCGTCGGCAGGACGGGGAAGCTGGGGCCGTCCGGGGGGCTCGGCTGCTCCATGCCGCCGCCCATCGGCTGCCTGGGAGGCGGCACTTCGTGCTTCTCCAGGCCGTGCCGACGGTGGCCGTTGTTGTGCTCGGGGCCATAGTCCGTCTCCAAGCCGTGGCTCCACTCCGGTCCGTGGTCCGCTCCCGGGCCACGGCCCGGTCCCGGGTCACGGTCCGGTCCCGGGCCGCGCTTCGCTTCGGGGCCGCGATGCGGTCCCGGGCCATGGCCCGCTCCCGGGCCATGGCCCGCTTCGGGGCCGCGGTTCGCTTCGGGGCCGTGGCTCCACTCCGGTCCGTTGTCCGTCATCGTGCACCGGCCTTCCCGATGTGCCAGACGTGGGTCTTCCGGCCGGTCCTGCCGGCATGCCCCTGGTGCCCCTGGTGCCCGTCGGACGCGTGGTGGGGCGGTTTCACGAGTTCCTCGAAGAAGGGCCGGGCGTGCACCACGGCCTCGCGCAGCTCCTCGGTGTCGGCCCGGCCCTCACGGGCGCGGGCGGCCGCGACGTGGAGCTGCCGGTAGCCCTGCACACAGTCCGCGTGGTGCACGGACAGGGCCGCGACCTGCTCCTCGTAGCGGTCGGACGGATAGCCGCGGTCCCGCGCGAGGCGGGCGAGCAGTTGGTCCGCCCCGGCCACCGCGTACTCCGGGGACTCGATGAACTGCTCCTGGGTTCCCACCCATTCGGCCAGGTAGCGCTCGCGCAGCTCACCGGAGAGGGGTTCGGTCTTGAGGTCTCGGTAGCGTCGCAGTCGCATCTCGAGTTCGCGCTCCGCCGCCTTGGTGTCGCCCGCGTGCTCGGCGACGTTCAGGTCGTACTCGGGCCCGAAGTGGCGTCGCAGAGCATTCTTCCTGCCGCTCCCACGCGCACGTACGATGCCCGCGGCGAGCACGGTCACCAGGACGACCGCAGCGGCAATCACGATGATGATCGCGCCAGTTGACATGGTCTGCTTCTGCCTTCCCGCAGGTGCCCCCCTGTTCGGGGGCTCTACGACGCCGGGTAGCCCACTGCCCCGCGCTCAAACTGCGTCATGTTCCGGTGCGATCGGAAGACCGGCCGGTGCCAGAATGCCGGTCATGACCACCAGCCCGTCCTGGGACGTCGCCGCACGGCCCGTCAGCGACCCGGTCGCCGCCACGCTGCTGCGCGAGTACATGACCGACGTGGCCGACCGCTACTACCGGCTCCACGAGGGGCGCGACGCGACGTCCGAGGAGATCGAGCGCGCGCTGCGGGAGATGCCCAGCGACGACCTGGCCCCGCCGGACGGGGTGCTGCTGGTGGCGCGGCACGGCGGCGACGTGGCCGGTTGCGCGGGGCTGCGGCGGCGGGGCGGCCGCCTCGACCGCACCGCGGAGCTGAAGCGGGTGTTCCTGCGCCCCGGCAAGCGCGGGCTCGGCGGGGGCGCCGCGCTGCTCGCGGCCGTCGAGAGGGCCGCGGACGAGCTGGGCGTCGTACGGATCGTGCTGGACACCCGGCGCGATCTGGTCGAGGCGCGGGCGCTGTACGCACGCCACGGCTACCGGGACGTACCGGCGTTCAACGAGGGGCCGTACGCCGAAGTGTGGATGGCCAAGGACCTCATATGACGGGCCTCAGATGACGGCCACCGGCAGGAAGCCCGTACGGCTCACCCCGCGCCCGGCGGTTCCCGGCGCCAAGGGCGCTCCTCGTCGGAACCGCACATCTCCCGCGACAGCTCCTCCACCAGCTCGACCAGATCCGTCGGCCGCTCCGGTGACCACCAGTCGCCCAGCAGCTCGGCCAGCGACCTCTCGCGCGCCCGGAAGAGGCGGTCCGCGACCTCCCGGCCACCGGGGGTCAGGGTCAGGTCGAGCCCGTACCGCACGCCGAGCCCGCGTTCCTCGATCTGGCGTGCCGCGCCGGTGATGGCCCGCAGCGGTACGGGCGTGCGCTCGGCCAGGACGGCGGGTTCGACCGAGCCGTAATGGCGGATGCGCAGCAGCATCCAGCTGGCGGCCGGGAGCAGGTCGAGCCCGGCCCGCTCGGTGATGTCGACGTAGATCTTCCGGCGGCCCTCGCGGCTGCCCAGCAGCGACAGGGCCCGCGCGCATTCGTCGTACGAGGAGCGTTCGACGGGGTTGCTGGCCAGGACCTCGCTGGCCTCGGGCGCGGTGACGCCGCCGCGCAGCGGCTCCTCCCGCAGGAACCAGGCGAGGACGAAGGCGAGCAGCACGACCGGGACGCCGTACAGGAACACGTCGGTGATGGAGGTGGCGTACGCGTGCACCACCCCGGCCCGCTCGCCCGGTGGCAGCCGCCCGAGGGTGTGGTGGTCGGCGGCGAGCCCGGCGGGGGTGACGCCCGGCGGCAGCGACCGCCCGGCGAGCGCGTCGGCGATCTTGGGGGTGAGGCTGCCCGCGAAGATCGAGCCGAAGACGGACACGCCGAAGGAGGCGCCGATGGAGCGGAAGAACGTCGCGCCGGAGGTGGCGACGCCGAGGTCCTGGTAGCTCACCGAGTTCTGCACGATCAGCACCAGCACCTGGATGACGAGTCCGAGCCCGCAGCCGAAGACGAAGAAGTAGGCGCTGGTCTCCACGACCCCGCTGGTCTCGCCCAGCTGGTGCAGGAGCAGCAGCCCGATGCCGGTGACGGCCGTGCCCAGGATCGGGAAGACCTTGTAGCGGCCGGTGCGGCTGACGAGTTCGCCGGAGACGGTGGAGCACAGCAGCATGCCGAGGACCATCGGCAGCATGTGGACGCCGGAGAGGGTCGGCGAGACGCCCTGGACGACCTGGAGGAAGGTCGGCAGGTAGACCATGCTGCCGAACATCGCGAAGCCGACGACGAAGCCGATGACCGCGCAGAGCGTGAAGGTGCGGCTGTGGAAGAGCTTCAGCGGCAGCACCGGTTCGGCGGCCCGCCGCTCCACCCGCACGAAGGCGATCAGCAGGATGGCGCCGAGCGCCGCGAGCCCGAGGATCTGCCAGGAGCCCCAGCCGTAGGTGACGCCGCCGAGCGAGGCCATCAGCACCAGGGTGGCGGCCACCGCGGCGATGAGGCCGGTGCCGAGGTAGTCGATGGTGTGCGGGGTGCGGCGGACCGGGATGTGCAGGACGGAGGCGATGACGAGGAGCGCGACGATGCCGACGGGGAGGTTGATGTAGAACACCCAGCGCCAGCTGAGCTGGTCGACGAAGAGCCCGCCGAGCAGCGGTCCCAGCACGCTGGTGGCGCTGAAGACGGCGCCGAAGAGGCCCTGGTAGCGGCCGCGTTCCCGGGGCGGGACGATATCGCCGACGATGGCCATCGACAGCACGATCAGCCCGCCGCCGCCCAGCCCCTGCAGCCCTCGGAAGGCGATCAGCTGCCCCATGTCCCGGGCGAGCCCGCACAGCGCCGATCCGGTCAGGAAGAGGACGATCGCGGCTTGGAAGAGCCGCTTGCGCCCGTACTGGTCGCCGAGCTTGCCCCACAGCGGGGTGGCGGCGGTGGAGGCGAGCAGATAGGCGGTCACCACCCAGGACAGATGGTCCAGGCCGCCGAGGTCGCTGACGATGGTCGGCAGCGCGGTGGAGACGATGGTCTGGTCGAGCGCCGCGAGCAGCATGCCGAGCAGCAGCGCGCCGATGGCCACCAGGACCACGCGCTTCGGCCGGCCCTCCTCGGGGCCCGGCACCACGGGGTCCGGGACCGAGGTCGGGCGGCCGGCGTCCTGCGTCATGACGACTCCTCGGACTCCTCGGCTGCTCGCCCTCCCATCCTCACCCCAACCCGCCCTTTATGCCCTGTTACGGTCGGCCGGGCCGGTTCGTCCGTGACGTACCCGGCACGCCTCCTGACAACGAACGCATGCGCGGAAGCCGATCAGATGCACATAATCGCTGCGGATTACAGGGAGGGAAATTTCGTGACGGCAGATTCCTGCCCGCACTGCTACGCACCGATCCGCGCGAACGGCCGACCCAGCTGTGCGTGCGCCGAACGTGCCACCACCGCGGGCCCGGCGACGACGGGGCCCTTGACCGGCCCGGCGACCGGCTCGGCGACCGGCGATACCAGTGCGCGGACCACCGACGACCACACCACCGGCCCCCGGGCGGACGGCGCCCCGCAGGCCGACGACGAGCCGGGCGCGGTCCGCCCGTACCTCAGGCTCTCCACCGAAGGCGAAGGCGAAGGCGGGGGCGAGAGCACGGGCGACGACACGACCGGAGCCCGCCCGCGCGACGTCGGGCGGTTCTTCCGCAAGGCGCCGCGCGAAGCGGAACCCGGGCCGCGACGCGGCCAGGAGCCCGCACCGCGCCCCGGACCGGCGCCCGGCGGGGAGGCGGACGCCGCCGACGAGACCCAGGTGATCGACCGCATCGCGCCGATCACCCCGGTCGACCGCATCACCCCCGGCGGGCCCGTCGACCGCACCCGGGTGATCGACCGCATCACCGCGGCGGGCCGCCGGGACAGCGCCGCCAGGAACGACGGACACGGCGGCGGGGCCCGCAGCGAGACCGTCAGCAGCGCCGACGGCGGTGGCGGCCGCCGTCGCAAGAGCCGCCGCAAGCCCGTCGCCACGGCGGTCGCGGGGGCCGCCGCGGTGGTCGTGGCCGGAACGCTGGCCTTCACCACCGGGCTGCTGGGCGGAAGCAAGGACAGCAAGCCCAGCGACAGCGCGCTCACCGAGACACAGTCCAGCGTCCCGGACGAACCGCCGACCGAGGACGCGGGCGCCACCCCGTCCCGCGAGTCGTCGCCGAGCAAGAAGCCGGGGCCCACGCAGTCCCCCGCGAAGCCGCCGAGCACGAGCCGGGACCAGGACCGGGCGGCCCCACCGGCGCCCCGTACGCCCGCGGCGCCGCCCACGACCCGTCCGACCCGCGCGCCGAAGCCGGACGAGCCCAGCACACCGGACCCGACGCGGCGGCCGACCACGTCGCCGACCGAGGAGCCGCCGAAGACCCCCGAGCCCACCGGTCCGCCGGTGCTGCGCGAGGGCGACAGCGGCGCCGAGGTCGTCGAGCTGCAGAAGCGGCTGACCCAGCTGCTGCTGTTCATCGGCAACGCGGACGGCGAGTACGACGACGGGGTGAAGGACGCGGTCGCGTCGTACCAGGACCGGTACGACATCAAGGGGGACCCGGAAGGGGTCTACGGCGAGAACACCCGCCGCGACCTCGAATCCCGGACCGACGAGCCGTAGACCGGAAGGGGCCGCGCCGAAAGACACCCCAGCCCCCTGGCGTACGGGCGGGCCGCTTTGTATCGTGGAGGAACAAAGTGGTTCCGCCCGTTTTCCCTGACCGGCGGGCGGGACCACTTGTGTTCTCTTCCGGCCTGCCCGCCCGCCGCCGTGCCCTGGAGTCCCCATGCCGCTCACCGCCCGCGCCCTGCTGCTCGACATGGACGGCACGCTGGTGAACTCGGACGCCGTGGTCGAGCGCTACTGGCGGATCTGGGCCACCGAACAGGGGCTGGACCCCGCCGGCGTACTCCCGGTGGTCCACGGCCGCCAGGCGCACGCCACCATGGCGGCGCTGCTGCCGGACCGGCCCATGGAGCGGAACCTGGCCGACAACCGGTGGATGCTCGAACGGGAGACCACCGATCTCGACGGCATCGTGCCGATCACCGGCGCGCCCGCCTTCATGGCCGCGCTCGCCGGTCTGCCGCACGCCCTGGTCACCTCCGCCGACGACGGCCTGGCCCGGGCCAGGATGGAGGCGGCCGGGCTGCCGCTGCCCCCCGTCCTGGTGACGGCGGAGCGGGTCGGGGCGAGCAAGCCGGACCCGGAGGGCTTCCTGAAGGGCGCCGCCGAGCTGGGCTTCGCGCCGGGGGACTGCGTGGTCTTCGAGGACTCGGAGGTCGGCATCGCGGCGGGCCGGGCGGCCGGGATGCGCGTGGTCGGCGTCGGCCCGCGGGCCGCGGCCCACGCGCCGGACGCCCACGTGACGGACCTGACGCGGCTGCGGGTCGAGGCGCTGCCCGGCGAGGGCGGCCTGCGGCTGCACCTCGCGGACTAGTGACCTGAGTCGGAGATTCGGTGGCAGTAGGCGGCCACTTTGTCGAGGATCTCGTCGGCTGTCTTCGTCCAGACGAACGGTCGCGGGTGTT
>NZ_JBEYAL010000066.1:0-33017 GCF_040631655.1 Streptomyces sp. NPDC019937 | reverse complement strand
ACGCCCGGTTACATTCCGAACCCGGAAGCTAAGCCTTTCAGCGCCGATGGTACTGCAGGGGGGACCCTGTGGGAGAGTAGGACGCCGCCGAACAAATATTGGAGAGAGGCCTGTCGGAACTTCGGTTCCCGACAGGCCTCTCTTTTTGTTGTGTTGCGGGCCACTCGGTGTTCATGTTGCGTGGGCAACATGCCGTTCATGGGGACTCCAACGGATGAGCTCAGGCGTGAGTTGGCCCGGTCGGGCGTACGACCGGGCGACGAGGTGATCGTGCCGTCCTACGGCACACCCGAAGCGGCGGAGGCGGTGCTCCTCGCCGGCGCGCGGCCGGTGTTCGTGGACATCGACGCCCACACCTTCTGCATAGATCCGGACGCGGTGGCCGAGGCGCTGACGCCCCGGACCGCGGCGATCGTGGCCATACACACCTTCGGACACCCGGCCGACATGGCGCGCCTCACCGAGCTGGGGCAGCCGCACGGCGTGCTGGTGATCGGACACGGCGCCGTGTGCGAGCCGGTCGCAGAGGTGCTGCGCCGACAGGCCAACGCGGCCTATCTGAACGGAAAGCTGCGCGGGGTCGTCACTCCCGCGGCCAAGCCCGGCCTCGAACACACCTATCAGCAGTACGTCGTGAGGGTGCCGGGCAATGGGCGCCCGGACCGGGACGCGTTCGCCCGTACGCTGCGTTCTCGCGGCGTCGTGTGCCACGTGCCCATCCAGACCCCGGCGCACCGCACGGCGCGCTTCCGGCGCGATCTGTGGCTCGCGGAGACGGAACGGGCGGCCGACGAATGCCTCGCCCTTCCTGTCGATCCGGCCATGTCGCGACGGGAGTTGCAGCGGGTGGTCTCGGCCTGCAACGCACTGGGAGGCCTGTTGCAGTCAGCGGCCTGAGCGGCTGAGGGGCGGGTGGTCGAGAGCGTGCTCGAGTTCGGGTATGATCTATTCCGTTGCCGCGCCCCAATAGCTCAGTCGGCAGAGCGTCTCCATGGTAAGGAGAAGGTCTACGGTTCGATTCCGTATTGGGGCTCTCCTGCGAAAGGCCCCCGCCAAGAGGCGGGGGCCTTCGTCGTATTGAACCGGGCTGCGGTTCCGGGGCACCGGTGGTGCCCCGGCCGCGGAGTGGTCAGGCGTCCTGCCGCTCCGGGACGCGCATAGCGAGGATCGCCATGTCGTCGGACGGCGGTTCGGCCGCGAAGCGCTCGACCGCGCGGAGTACCCGGGCGGCCACCGCTCCCGCGTTGAGCCCCGTGCAGGTGGTCAGGACGTCCACCAGGCCGTCGTCGCCGAGCATCCTGGTGCCCTCGCGCCGCTCGGTCACCCCGTCGGTGACGCACAGCAGGACATCACCGGGGTCGAGCGTCACCGTCTGCTCGTACAGCTCCAGATCGTCCATGACACCGAGCAGGGGCTGCGGCTCGGCCGCGGCCTCGATGGATCCGTTCTGGCGCAGTCGCAGCGGCAGCGGATGGCCGGCGCAGACGACCTTGAGCACGGCGCTGCCGTCCTGCTGCGGCCACAGCTCCCCGTAGAGCAGGGTGAGGAAGCGGCTGCGGGCGCCCTCGTCGAGGATCGCCGCGTTGAGCCGCTCCAGGACCGCCGGGCCGCCGAAGCCCTCACGGGCCAGCAGCCGCAGCGCGTGCCGGGCGAGGCCGGTGACCGCGGCGGCCTCCGGGCCGGTGCCGCAGACATCGCCGATGGCGAAGCCGTACGCGCTGTCGTTGATCGGGAAGAGGTCGTAGAAGTCGCCGCCGACCTCGTTGCCCTCGCCCGCCGCGCGGTAGATGACCTCGACCTCGACACCGCCGGTGATCTCCGGAAGCGGCTCCGGCGGCAGCAGACTGCGCTGCAGGGACTGGCTGATGGCCGTGCGCTCCGAGTAGAGCCGCGCGTTGTCGAGCGCGAGGGCCGCCCGGCGGGAGAGGTCCTCGGCCAGCTCCAGGTTCTCCTGGCGGAAGTGCTCGTCGGTGGGCTTGCCGAGGGTGAGCATGCCGATGACGCGGTTACGGGCCACCAGCGGCAGGACGACCGTCTCGCCGCCGACGGCCGAGGCGGTCGCGAGCGAGGCGCCCGGGCCCGAGGAGGGCCGGGCGGAGTCGCCGAGGCTGAGGCTGCGCAGCGAGGTGCGCAGCGCGGCCGCGTGGGCCGCCTCGTAGGGGCCGGTCCAGCCGCGGGCGCCGCCGGTGGGCACCTGCTCCGGTGGGTCGATCTTGGTGAGCAGGGCCTTGAGCCCGTCGATGCGGTCCTCGTCCTCGTGCAGGACGTACGACAGCTCCGGGTCGGACGCCTGGTCGGCGACCGTATAGACGGCGCACCAGCTGGCCAGGGTGGGCACCGTCATCTGTGCCATGAGAGCCAGTGTCTGGTCGCGGTCGAGCGTGCCCGCGAGGAGATCGGACGCCTCGACGAGGAAGGAGAGGGAGCCGCGGCGCAGCTTCTCCAGCTCGGTGAGACGGGCGCGTTCGACGGCGAGGGCGATGCGGTCGGCGGCGAACTGGAGCCGCAGCGCCTCCTCGTTGCTGTACCGGCTGGGGGCCTCGGCGGCGACGCCGAGCGAGCCGGTGAGCCGGCCCTCGACCTTGAGGGGGACCGTGACGACCGAGCGCATACCGGTGTTGATGAGCAGGGGGACGGCGCCCGGCACGGCGGACAGGTCCTCGTGGACGGCGGGCATCCGGGCCGAGCCGTAGCGTCCGGTGCCGGTTTCGACGGGGACGCGGGCGAACCGCTGGCGGGCCGAGGGCAGTCCGGTGGAGGCGCGCACCTCCAGCTCGGTCTCGTCGTCGGTGGCGAGCAGCAGATAGGCGGCGTCCCCGTCGAGCATGTCGCGGGCCCGTTCGACGGTGCGCTGGAGGAGCCCGTCGAGGTCGTCGGGGGCGGGGGAGCCGATGAAGACCTCGAAGGCGTCGCTGGACGGGCCGCCGCGCTCGGAGGAATCGGAGGTGTCGGCCGCGGCGGCGCGCATCGGGCTCTGCAGGACGGCGCGCTCGCGGTCGCGGACCAGTAGACAGACGGTGGAGGGATCGCCGTCGGCATCGCGGATGCGCAGGTGGGAGGCGTAGACGGGGGAGACCCGGCCGTCGGCGCCGCGGATGCCGTACGAGCCCTCCCAGCGGGAGAGCTGCAGAGCTTCGGCGACGCCGGTGCTGGTGCCGGGGGTGTGCGGCCAGGCGGCGAGATCGGTGAGCGGCTTGCCGACGATCTGTTCCGGACTGTAGCCGAACAGTTCCTGAGCGTCGTCGTTCCAGGCGCTCACGACTCCGTCGCTGTCGACCTGCACGACCGCGACCCGGACCCGGGAGTCGGCGAGCGGCAGGGCGCTGGAGGGCAGCGCGGGCCCGGCGGCCCGGGTGCCGGCCGGCCGTTCGGGGAAGTCGAGCTGGAACCAGACCTGCTTGTGGGTGGCCGTGTACTCGACGCCCCAGCGTGCGGCGAGTGCGGCGCACAGTAGCAGACCGCGTCCGCCCTCGCGGTCGGGGCTGCCGAAGTGGTGGCCGCCGTTGCTCTGGAGCGGAACCTCCCGCTCGGGGTAACGGTCGGCGACCTCGACGCGGACGCCGGTGTCCGCGCGGATGCACACGACATCGGCGGTGGTGCCGGCGTGCACCACCGCGTTGGTGACGAGTTCGCTGGTGAGGACCACCGCGTCGTCCACGATGTCGGTCAGGCCCCAGCCCTGCAGGGTGTCCCGGACAAAGGTGCGGGCGGCGGCGACCGAGCGTCCCACCGGCTCGAAGGTGGCGGCTGCCCGCGCGGTGATCACAGGTCTCCTCATATGTGTCTCGGCGAACTGCTCACCCATGACGCAGCGCCCCTCCGATGCCTGGCCGGATGCCAGGTTACTTACCTCGACCGTCCCCGCGAATGCCGGTCCGCCGTGATTCCACCCGGAGAGTGTTGTCGTCGGTGTGCGATGCTGCCGAACTGTTATGGCCTGGTTGGGCCATGGTGAAACACTGGGCAAGCTGGAAGAAGAACCCGACGAGGACGGTCAACCCTGCGGGAGGGACACGGTGGAGTCTGGCGCAGCGGCGCGGGGCACGAATACGCGCGCGAAAGGCGGACGGTCCCGGAGCAATGGGACGACCGAAGTGGATACGGCGGCCCTGAACCGGCTGCTGACCGCGATGACGGCGATGCGGGACGGCAACTTCCGCAAGCGGCTGACGGTCTCGGGCGAGGGCGTCATGTCCGAGATCGCCGCGGTCTTCAATGAGGTCGCGGACCGGAATCTGCAGCTCACGGGCGAGCTGACCCGGGTGCGGCGGGTGGTCGGCCGTGAGGGAAAACTCACTGAGCGGCTGGAGACCGGTGCCTGTGAGGGGCAGTGGGCGGCGGCTATTGACGCGTCCAACGCCTTGGTGGACGATCTTGTGCGTCCGGTGTCCGAGGTGGGCCGGGTGCTGTCCGCGGTCGCCGAGGGCGACCTGGAGCAGCGCATGGACCTGCGGGCACAGGGCGCCGACGGGTCGGCGCATCCGCTGCGCGGTGAGTTCCTCAAGGTGGGGCGCACCGTCAACGGGCTGGTGGATCAGCTCTCGGCGTTCACCGACGAGGTGACACGAGTCGCCAGTGAGGTGGGCACCGAGGGCAAGCTGGGCGGCCAGGCCCGGGTGCGCGGCATGTCGGGTTCGTGGAAGGACCTCACGGAGTCCGTCAACACGATGGCGTCCCGGCTCACCGCTCAGGTGCGGGACATCGCCCTGGTGACGACGGCGGTGGCCAAGGGTGATCTGTCCCGGAAGGTCACGGTCCATGTCTCCGGCGAGATGCTGGAGCTGAAGGAAACCGTCAACACGATGGTGGACCAGCTCTCCTCGTTCGCCGCCGAGGTGACGCGGGTCGCCCGTGAAGTGGGCACCGAGGGTGAGCTGGGCGGTCAGGCGAAGGTGCCGGGCGTCGCGGGCGTCTGGAAGGACCTGACCGACTCGGTCAACCTGATGGCCGGGAACCTCACCGCCCAGGTGCGCGGGATCGCCCAGGTCACGACGGCGGTCGCCAACGGTGATCTGTCGCAGAAGGTGACGGTGAGCGCACGCGGCGAGGTCGCGCAGCTGGCCGACACGATCAACACGATGACGGAGACGCTGCGCACCTTCGCGGACGAGGTCACGCGGGTGGCCAGCGAGGTCGGCGCCGAGGGGCTGCTGGGCGGTCAGGCGCAGGTGCCGGGTGCGGCGGGTACGTGGAAGGATCTCACCGATTCGGTGAACACCGCGTTCCGTAACCTGACGGCGCAGGTGCGGGACATCGCGCAGGTGACGACCGCGGTGGCCAACGGTGATCTGTCGCAGAAGGTCACCGTCGACGTGGCCGGGGAGATGCTGGAGCTGAAGAACACCGTCAACACGATGGTGGACCAGCTGCAGTCCTTCGGTGCCGAGGTGACCCGGGTGGCCCGGGAGATCGGTGTCGAGGGCGAGCTGGGCGGTCAGGCGCAGGTGCCGGGTGCGGCGGGCACGTGGAAGGACCTCACCGATTCGGTGAACACCGCGTTCCGCAACCTCACCGGACAGGTGCGCAACATCGCGCAGGTGACGACCGCGGTGGCCAACGGTGATCTGTCGCAGAAGGTCACCGTCGACGTCTCCGGCGAGATGCTCAAGCTGAAGAACACCGTGAACACCATGGTGGATCAGCTCTCCTCGTTCGCCGACCAGGTCACCCGCATGGCGCGGGACGTGGGCACCGAGGGGCGGCTGGGCGGTCAGGCCCGGGTGGACGGCGTCAGCGGCACCTGGAAGGACCTGACCGACTCCGTCAACTCGATGGCGGGGAACCTCACCTCGCAGGTGCGCGGTATCGCCCAGGTGACCACGGCGGTCGCCCGCGGCGATCTGTCGCAGAAGATCGAGGTGGACGCGCGCGGCGAGATCCTCGAACTCAAGAACACCATCAACACGATGGTGGACCAGCTGTCGGACTTCGCCGAGCAGGTGACCCGGGTCGCCCGCGAGGTCGGTACGGACGGCCGGCTGGGTGGTCAGGCGCAGGTGCCCGGTGTCGCGGGCGTCTGGCGCGATCTGACGGATTCGGTGAACGGCATGGCGGGCAACCTGACCGCTCAGGTCCGTAACATCGCGCAGGTCGCCACGGCGGTCGCGCGCGGTGACCTCTCGCAGAAGATCGACGTCGACGCCCGGGGCGAGATCCTGGAGCTGAAGAACACCCTCAACACGATGGTCGACCAGCTGTCGTCCTTCGCGGAGGAGGTCACCCGGGTCGCCCGTGAGGTCGGTACCGAGGGCCAGTTGGGCGGCCAGGCCGAGGTGCAGGGGGTCTCCGGCACCTGGAAGGACCTGACCCAGTCCGTCAACGGCATGGCCAACAACCTCACCTCGCAGGTGCGTTCCATTGCCGAGGTGACGACGGCGGTCGCCAAGGGCGACCTGTCGAAGAAGATCACGGTGGACGCCAAGGGCGAGATCCTGGAGCTGGTCACCACCGTGAACACGATGGTGGACCAGCTGTCGTCGTTCGCCGAGCAGGTCACCCGGGTGGCCCGTGAGGTGGGTACGGAAGGGCAGTTGGGCGGTCAGGCGCGGGTGCCGGGCGTGACCGGCATCTGGAAGGACCTCAGCAACAACGTCAACCTGATGGCCAACAACCTGACCATCCAGGTGCGCAACATCTCGCAGGTCTCCGCCGCGGTCGCCAACGGCGATCTGACGAAGAAGGTGACGGTCGAGGCGCGCGGCGAGGTCGCGGCGCTGGCCGACACCGTCAACACGATGGTGACGACCCTGTCCTCGTTCGCGGACGAGGTCACCCGCGTGGCACGCGAGGTGGGCACGGACGGCATCCTGGGCGGCCAGGCTCGGGTGCCGGGCGTGTCGGGGACGTGGAAGGACCTCACCGAGTCCGTGAACTCGATGGCGTCCAACCTGACCGGACAGGTGCGCAACATCGCGATGGTCACCACGGCGATCGCCCAGGGCGACCTGACCAAGAAGATCGACATCGAGGCGCGGGGCGAGATCCTCGAACTCAAGACCACGATCAACACGATGGTTGACCAGCTGTCCTCGTTCGCCGACCAGGTGACCCGGGTGGCCCGCGAGGTGGGCACCGAGGGGCAGCTGGGCGGTCAGGCGCGGGTGCGGGACGTGGCCGGCACCTGGAAGGACCTCACCGAGTCGGTGAACGAGATGGCGGGGAACCTGACCCGTCAGGTGCGCGCCATCGCCGAGGTCGCGACCGCGGTGACCCGTGGCGACCTCAACCTCAAGATCGACGTGGACGCCTCCGGCGAGATCCAGGTCCTCCAGGACCACATCAACACCATGATCGCCAACCTGCGCGAGACCACCCTCGCCAACAAGGAGCAGGACTGGCTGAAGGGCAACCTCGCCCGGATCTCCGGTCTGATGCAGGGGCGGCGCGACCTGGAGGACGTCGCCCGGCTGATCATGAGCGAGCTGACCCCGGTGGTCTCCGCCCAGCACGGCGCGTTCTTCCTGGCGGTCCCGGTCGGTGACGGCACCGAGGTGGTCGCGGACAGCACCGCCGAGGAGGGCTACGAGCTGCGGCTGGTCGGCTCCTACGGCTATTCCGTCGGCTCGATGCCCACGTCCTTCCGGCCCGGTGAGACGCTCATCGGCACGGTCGCCGAGGAGAAGCGCCCGATCCTGGTGGAGAACGTGCCGCCGGGCTACCTCAAGATCGCCTCGGGGCTCGGTGAGGCGGCCCCGGCGCATGTGATCGTGCTGCCGGTGCTGTTCGAGGGGCAGCTGCTGGGCGTGATCGAGCTGGCCTCGTTCCAGCCCTTCGCGCAGATCCAGAAGGACTTCCTCAACCAGATCGCCGAGATGATCGGCACCAGCGTCAACACCATCAGCGTCAACACCAAGACCGAGGTGCTGCTCAAGCAGTCCCAGGAGCTGACGGAGCAGCTGCGGGAGCGGTCCGCGGAGCTGGAGAACCGGCAGAAGGCGCTCCAGGCGTCCAACGCGGAGCTGGAGGAGAAGTCCGAGCGGCTGGCCCGGCAGAACCGCGACATCGAGGTGAAGAACACCGAGATCGAGGAGGCCCGGCAGGTGCTCGAGGAGCGCGCCGAGCAGCTCGCGGTGTCGATGCGCTACAAGAGCGAGTTCCTGGCGAACATGTCGCACGAGCTGCGCACCCCGCTCAACTCGCTGCTGATCCTCGCCAAGCTGCTCGCGGACAACGCCGAGGGCAATCTGTCGCCGAAGCAGGTGGAGTTCGCCGAGACCATCCACGGTGCCGGTTCGGACCTGCTGCAGCTGATCAACGACATCCTCGACCTGTCGAAGGTCGAGGCGGGCAAGATGGACGTGAGCCCGACGCGGATCGCCCTGGTCCAGCTCGTCGACTACGTGGAGGCGACGTTCCGGCCGCTGACCGCCGAGAAGGGCCTCGACTTCTCCGTCCGGGTCTCGCCGGAGCTTCCGGCGACGCTGCACACCGACGAGCAGCGGCTGCTGCAGGTGCTCCGCAACCTGCTGTCCAACGCGGTGAAGTTCACCGACGGCGGGGCCGTGGAGCTGGTCATCCGGCCGGCCGGGGTGGACGTGCCCAACGCCATCCGGGAACAGCTGCTGGAGCACGGCGCGCTGCGCGATCCGGAGGCCGAGATGATCGCCTTCTCGGTCACCGACACCGGTATCGGCATCGCCGCGAGCAAGATGCGGGTCATCTTCGAGGCGTTCAAGCAGGCCGACGGGACCACCAGCAGGAAGTACGGCGGCACCGGTCTCGGCCTGTCCATCAGCCGGGAGATCGCCCGGCTGCTCGGCGGTGAGATCCACGCGGCCAGTGAGCCGGGCCGCGGTTCGACCTTCACGCTGTACCTGCCGCTGCACCCCAGCGAGCTGCCGCCGCAGGGCTACCCGCAGCTCACGCCGGGCAGCGCGGGGCCGCCCGCGCTGGAGGCGTACGACCCGGCCGAGGAGGCGGAGGAGGACGAGTCCGAGGATGCGGCGGAGCAGCCGCCCGAGCACGACGTCACGGCCGACGCCACGGCGCAGCGGACCCGCGGCGCCGCAGGGCTCTTCCGGCGGCGTCAGCGGGCCGAGCAGGGGCCGTCCCAGGCCTCCGAGCCGCAAGCCCCCGCCCCGGAGGTCCGCCGGAGCGGCGGCCGGCCCGGCAGCCGGAGTGCGCAGACCTCCGAGCCGTGGATGCTGGGCGGTCAGGATCTGGTGGCCCCGGAGCCGGCGGGCGGGTTCCACGGTGAGAAGGTGCTCATCGTCGACGACGACATCCGTAACGTCTTCGCGCTCACCAGCGTGCTGGAACAGCACGGCCTGCAGGTGCTCTACGCCGAGAACGGCCGGGAGGGCATCGAAGTCCTGGAGCAGCACGACGATGTGGTGCTCGTCCTGATGGACATCATGATGCCGGAGATGGACGGTTACGCCACGACGGCGGCGATCCGCAGGATGCCGCAGTTCGCCGGGCTGCCCATCATCGCGCTCACCGCGAAGGCGATGAAGGGCGACCGGGAGAAGAGCATCGAGGCGGGCGCGTCGGACTACGTCACCAAGCCCGTCGACACCGATCATCTCCTCACGGTGATGGAGCAGTGGATGTCGGATGAGTGACCAGGTGAGCGGCAGGGGAGTGTCCGATGGGACACCGGACGCCATCGTGGTGTTGACTGACTGTCGCCGAACACGTGTGGGAACGCGGGAAGCGGGGAACCTTCTGGTCTCCCGCCGCGTTTCCGCTACGTGCACAGTGACATCGCGGTGACAGGGTGTGGCGAACAGCGGGGTGCGGCTACCATGACCGGCACAAGGACGGGCGACGCAAGGGAGTCGTCCCCTGGGGCGGCGCCCGGTGCTTCCCCCAGCGCTTCGAGCTGGGGAGACCCCAAGCCGGGACGAGGAGGACGGGGCATGGTGCAGAAGGCCAAGATCCTCCTGGTCGATGACCGGCCGGAGAATCTGCTGGCGCTGGAGGCCATTCTCTCCGCGCTCGATCAGACCCTGGTGCGGGCATCGTCAGGGGAGGAAGCGCTCAAGGCGCTGCTGACGGACGACTTCGCGGTGATCCTGCTGGACGTCCAGATGCCGGGCATGGACGGTTTCGAGACCGCGGCGCACATCAAGCGGCGGGAGCGGACCCGGGACATCCCGATCATCTTCCTCACCGCGATCAACCACGGACCGCACCACACCTTCCGGGGTTATGCGGCGGGTGCGGTCGACTACATCTCCAAACCCTTCGATCCCTGGGTGCTCAGAGCGAAGGTCTCGGTCTTCGTCGATCTGTACATGAAGAACTGCCAGCTGCGGGAGCAGGCCTCCTTGCTGCGGCTGCAGTTGGAGGGTGGCCAGTCGGCCGCCGGTGACAAGGAGTCGGCCGGGCTGCTGGCCGAGCTGTCCGCGCGGCTCGCCGCCGTGGAGGAGCAGGCGGAGGCGCTGTCCAAGCAGCTGGACGAGTCCGCCGACGCGGCGGCGGTGGCCACCGCCGCCCATCTGGAGCGCAAGCTCACCGGTCTGCGCCGGGCCCTGGACGCGCTGGAGCCCGGCGCCGGCAGTGGAGCCGGTCAGGTCCCCTCGCAGAACTGAGCGCGGCACCACCGCGCGGCCACCCGGCCGTTGACGTCCTGTCACCCTCCCCTCACCGCCCGGCCGGTGTCGCGCCCGGACGCGACACGGGTGTGACGTCGGTGGCGCCCGATGCCCATGCCATACGTGCTCCGTACGGCGGACGCGGGTAATCTCGCCCCCATGGCCTCTCGTACGTCCGGCAAGGGTTCCCAGAGCACGGCGGGCACCTCGAAGAAGCGCGCCGGGCAGCCCGGAGGCGCTGTGAAGAAGGCGCCCGCGAAGAAGGCGGCGGCCAAGAAGGCGCCCGCCAAGAAGCCCGCCGCGCCCGTGAAGAAGGCGGCCCCGAGGAAGAAGGCGGCCGCCAAGGCCCCCGCGCCGCCCGCGCCCTACGCCACCAGCGGTGTGTACCGCGCCGCCCGCGCCGTCTGGATGGGTCTCGCGCGCACCGTCGCGGCGATGTTCCGTTCCATAGGGCGCGGCGCGAAGGGGCTCGACCCGGCCCATCGCAAGGACGGCAGCGCGCTGCTGCTGCTCGCCGTGGCCCTGATCGTCGCGGCCGGTACCTGGTCCAGCCTCGACGGTCCGGTCGGCGATCTGGTCGAGATGCTCGTCACCGGCGCCTTCGGCCGTCTGGACCTGGTGGTGCCGATACTGCTGGGCGCGATCGCGGGGCGGCTGTTCCTCCACCCCGAACGTCCCGAGGCCAACGGGCGGATCGTCATCGGCCTGTCCGCACTGGTGATCGGCGTCCTCGGGCAGGTCCACATCGCCTGCGGCGCCCCCGGGCGCGGCCAGGGCGACGCGGCGATCCAGGACGCGGGCGGGCTGATCGGCTGGGCCGTCTCCCGGCCGCTGATCTACACGATGGGGGATGTGCTGGCCGTACCGCTGCTGGTGCTGCTCACCGTCTTCGGGCTGCTGGTCGTCACCGCGACCCCGGTCGCGGCGATCCCGCAGCGGCTGCGGTCGCTCGGCATCCGGCTCGGCCTGGTGCGGGACGAGGAGCAGGCGTACGGCTACGACGGCGCCGCCGACGCCGGGTACGACGACGAATGGCGCGAGAAGCCCGCCAGGCGGCCTCGCAGGACCTCGCTGGAGAAAGAGGGCGCGGACGGCGCCGGCGACTCCGAGCAGGCCGAGGAGGAGGCTCTGCGCAAGCGCCGGCGGCCGCGCCGGCCCTCGTCCGCCCAGCCCCCGCTGGACCGCCCCATGGACGCCGTGGACGTGGCGGCCGCCGCGGCCGCCTCGCTGGACGGCGCGGTGCTGCACGGCGTCCAGCCCTCCCCGCTCGTCGCCGGACTCAGCAGCGGCATCTCGGGCGAGCACGACGAGCACGACGGCGCATCCGGCACCGGCGGCGCGCCGGGCGCGCACGACTCCGGCAAGGCCGCGCCGGGCAAGGGCAAGAAGGGCCGGGCCGACGATTCCGTGTCCGGGCGGACCGAGGTCCCCGACCTCACCAGGACCGCCGCCGAGCCGAGCGAACCGCTGCCGCCGCGCGCCGAGCAGCTGCAGATCTCCGGCGACATCACCTACGCGCTGCCCTCCCTCGACCTCCTCGAGCGCGGCGGCCCCGGCAAGACCCGCAGCGCCGCCAACGACGCCGTGGTGGAGTCGCTGTCGAAGGTGTTCTCGGAGTTCAAGGTGGACGCCGCGGTCACCGGCTTCACCCGCGGCCCGACGGTCACCCGCTACGAGGTGGAGCTGGGCCCGGCCGTCAAGGTCGAGCGGATCACGGCGCTGACCAAGAACATCGCGTACGCCGTCGCCAGCCCCGATGTGCGGATCATCAGCCCGATCCCCGGCAAGTCGGCGGTCGGCATCGAAATCCCCAACAGCGACCGCGAGATGGTCAACCTCGGGGACGTGCTGCGCGCGGCCGACTCGGTGGGCGAGACGCACCCGATGGTGGTCGGGCTCGGCAAGGACGTCGAAGGCGGCTACGTGGCGCACAACCTGGCCACGATGCCGCACGTACTGGTGGCCGGTGCGACCGGTTCGGGTAAGTCGTCGTGCATCAACTGCCTGATCACTTCGATCATGGCGCGGGCGACCCCGGACGATGTGCGCATGGTGCTGGTCGACCCCAAGCGCGTGGAGCTGACCGCGTACGAGGGCATTCCGCATCTGATCACACCGATCATCACCAACCCCAAGCGCGCGGCCGAGGCCCTGCAATGGGTCGTCCGCGAAATGGATCTCCGCTACGACGACCTCGCCGCGTTCGGGTTCCGCCACATCGATGACTTCAACGCCGCGGTGCGCGCCGGGAAGGTGAAGCAGCCCGAGGGCAGCGAGCGGGAGCTCAAGCCGTATCCGTATCTGCTGGTGATCGTCGACGAGCTGGCGGACCTGATGATGGTCGCGCCGCGCGACGTCGAGGACTCCATCGTGCGGATCACGCAGCTGGCCCGGGCGGCGGGCATCCACCTGGTGCTGGCCACCCAGCGGCCGTCGGTGGACGTCGTCACCGGTCTGATCAAGGCGAACGTGCCCTCGCGGCTCGCCTTCGCCACCTCCTCGCTGGCCGACAGCCGGGTCATCCTGGACCAGGCGGGTGCCGAGAAGCTGATCGGCAAGGGCGACGGACTGTTCCTGCCGATGGGCGCGAGCAAGCCGGTCCGGATGCAGGGCGCGTTCGTGACCGAGGCCGAGGTCCAGGCGGTCGTCGCGCACTGCAAGGAGCAGATGGCGCCGGTCTTCCGGGACGACGTCACGGTCGGGACGTCGAAGAAGAAGGAGATCGACGAGGAGATCGGCGATGATCTCGATCTGCTGTGCCAGGCCGCTGAGCTGGTGGTTTCCACGCAATTCGGGTCGACGTCGATGCTCCAGCGCAAGCTGCGGGTGGGGTTCGCCAAGGCGGGCCGGCTGATGGATCTCATGGAGTCACGGGGCGTGGTCGGCCCCAGCGAGGGGTCAAAGGCGCGTGATGTGCTCGTCAAGCCGGACGAATTGGATGGCGTGCTCGACGTGATCCGCGGTAATGCTCACTCGTAAGGGTAAGGCGGGCAACCGTTTCCCCTGCCGAGACGTCAAGTTGAGGGAGGTGGCGGAGTGATGTCCAAGGATCTTGGTCACAGGTCAATCCCGATGGCGGACAAACTCCGTCCTCCCGCTTGCCCGACCCTTTCGCCCCACCCCTAGACTGAACCTCCAGCAGGTGGCTACACGCTCGAAAGGCGCCCCCGTGTCCATCGGCAACTCTCTCGAAGACGGTAACTCCCCCGAAGAAGACCGGCCTTCCGTCGGTCGCGCCCTCCAGCAGGCCCGCATCGCCGCGGGGCTGACCGTCGACGAGGTCAGTTCCGTCACCCGGGTGCGCGTCCCCATAGTGCAGGGGATCGAGCAGGACGACTTCTCCCGCTGCGGCGGGGATGTGTACGCCCGGGGGCACATTCGTGTGCTCGCGCGCGCCGTCCGGGTCGACCCGGAGGCGTTGATCAACCAGTTCGACGCCGAGCACGGCGGCCGGCCGGAGCCGACCCCCGCGGCGCCGCTGTTCGACGCCGAGCGCATCCGTCCCGAACCCCGTCGGCCGAACTGGACGGCCGCGATGGTCGCCGCGATCGTCGCCGTCGTCGGATTTGTCGGATTCACGCTTTTCAGTGGCGGTGAGAAGGGCGACGGGTCCCCGGTCGCCGAGGAGACCGGCTCGGCCAAGCCGACCGCCTCCACCTCCAGCAGCCCCAGCCCCGGCAAGTCCGGCGAGCGGAAGCCCGAGCCGTCCGAGAGCGCCATCGCGGGCGTCCCCGCGGACAAGGTCACCGTGAAGCTGACCGCCGAGGACGGCCAGAGCTGGATCTCCGCGCAGGACCACAACGGGCGGCTGATGGAGGAGGGCGTGCTGCGCAAGGGCCAGTCCAAGACCTTCAGCGACAGCAAGCGCATCGACCTGGTGCTGGGCAACGCCGGCGCGATCAAGCTCTTCGTGAACGGCAAGGAAGTCAAGAACCTCAGCCACAGCGGCTCGGTCCAGCGTCTGAGCTACACCAAGGGCGATCCCGAAGCGGGCTGACCAGCCCGGCGGCGGGGGTGGCAGACCTGCCAGCGGAGGGCGGCGCTGTGACAAAGTAGTCTGAGGCCATGCCCGAACGCCGCACTGTCGCCCTTGTCACTCTTGGCTGCGCCCGTAACGAGGTGGACTCGGAGGAGCTCGCAGGCCGCTTGGCGGCGGACGGTTGGGAGCTCGTCGAGCAAGCCGCCGACGCCGACGTGGCCGTCGTCAACACCTGCGGCTTCGTCGAAGCCGCGAAGAAGGACTCGGTCGACGCCCTGCTGGAGGCGAACGATCTGAAGGACCACGGCCGCACCCAGGCGGTCGTGGCCGTCGGCTGTATGGCCGAGCGGTACGGCAAGGAACTGGCCGAGGCGCTGCCCGAGGCCGACGGGGTGCTCGGCTTCGACGACTACACCGACATCTCCGGCCGGCTCCAGACCATCCTCTCCGGCGGCATCCACGCCTCCCACACCCCGCGCGACCGGCGCAAGCTGCTGCCGATCAGCCCCGCCGAGCGGCAGGACAGCTCCGCCGTGGCGCTGCCCGGCCATGCCCAGGACACCCCGCCCGAGGACCTGCCCGCCGGTGTCGCCCCGGCCTCCGGCCCGCGCGCCCCGCTGCGCCGCAGACTCGGGAACAGCCCCGTCGCCTCCGTGAAGCTGGCCTCCGGATGCGACCGGCGATGCTCCTTCTGCGCCATTCCGTCCTTCCGTGGCTCGTTCATCTCCCGCCGGCCGTCCGATGTGCTGGGCGAGACCCGGTGGCTGGCCGAGCAGGGCGTAAAGGAGGTCATGCTGGTCTCCGAGAACAACACCTCCTACGGCAAGGACCTGGGCGACATCCGGCTGCTGGAGACGCTGCTGCCCGAGCTGGCCGCGGTGGACGGGATCGAGCGGATCCGGGTCAGCTACCTCCAGCCCGCCGAGATGCGGCCCGGGCTGATCGACGTGCTGACCTCGACCGAGAAGGTCGCCCCGTACTTCGACCTGTCCTTCCAGCACTCCTCGCCCGGCGTGCTGCGCCGGATGCGCCGCTTCGGCGACACCGACCGCTTCCTGGACCTGCTGGAACAGATCAGAGGCAAGGCGCCGCAGGCGGGCGCCCGGTCGAACTTCATCGTCGGATTCCCCGGCGAGACCGAGGACGACGTGGCCGAGCTGGAGCGTTTCATCAGTGAGGCGCGGCTCGACGCGATCGGCGTCTTCGGATACTCGGACGAGGACGGCACCGAGGCCGCGGGCTACGAGGACAAGGTCGACCCTGACGAGGTCGCTGAGCGGCTGGAGCACATCTCGCGGCTCGCCGAGGAGCTGACCGCCCAGCGGGCGGACGAGCGGCTCGGCGAGACCGTCACGGTGCTGGTGGACGAGATCGACGACACCGGTGCCGTACTGGGCCGGGCGGCGCACCAGGCGCCCGAGACCGACGGGCAGACGCTGCTGCGCACGTCGGCCCGGCCCGCCGTGGGACGTATGGTCGAAGCGAAGGTGATCGCGGCGGAGGGAGTGGACCTCGTCGCGGAGCCGCTGGAACCGCTGGAGCAGCGGGGCGGCGGCGTGTGTACCGAGGAGGCGGCCAGATGACAGGCGTCCCGGCCTCCGCCGCGGGGAGCCACCACCGGACCGCCGCGGCCGCCCGGCCGGCCGGATTGTGGAACATCGCCAACATCCTCACCATGGCGCGCCTGGTCCTGGTGCCGGGGTTCGTTTTGTTGATGTTCCACAACGGCGGGTACGACCCGGCCTGGCGCGCCTACGCCTGGGCCGCCTTCGCGATCGCCATGATCACCGACCTGTTCGACGGGCATCTGGCCCGCCGGTACAACCTGGTCACCGACTTCGGCAAGATCGCCGACCCCATCGCGGACAAGGCGATCATGGGGGCGGCGCTGATCTGTCTGTCGGCCCTCGACGACCTGGCGTGGTGGGTGACGGGCGTGATCCTCCTCCGTGAGCTGGGGATCACGCTGATGCGGTTCTGGGTGATCCGGATCGGGGTCATCCCGGCCAGCCGCGGCGGAAAGATGAAGACCCTCGCCCAGGGCGTGGCCGTGGGGATGTACATCCTCGTGCTCACCGGGCCGCTGGCCACGCTGCGGTTCTGGGTGATGGCCGTGGCCGTCGCCCTGACCGTCCTCACCGGCCTCGACTACGTACGGCAGGCCCTGGTGCTGCGCCGGGCGGGCCGCGCGGCGCGGAGCGGCGGTGTGGGGGAGGAGCCCGGGCAGGAACCGGCCCGATGAGCGGCGACGAGACGGCGGTGGCGCGAGGCGGTGCGGCGGCCGGAAGCGGCGCGGCCGGGGACGGTGCGGCCGAGGTACTGGCGCTGCTGGTGCGGCGCGGGCAGACCGTGGCCGTCGCCGAGTCCCTGACCGGCGGCCTGGTGGCCGCCGAGCTGACCGCCGTGGACGGGGCCTCCCGGGCCTTCCGCGGCTCGGTGACCGCGTACGCCACCGATCTCAA
The DNA here is from genome assembly GCF_040631655.1 of Streptomyces sp. NPDC019937. Taxonomy (NCBI): domain Bacteria; kingdom Bacillati; phylum Actinomycetota; class Actinomycetes; order Kitasatosporales; family Streptomycetaceae; genus Streptomyces; species Streptomyces sp. NPDC019937. The sequence goes on along the minus strand of NZ_JBEYAL010000066.1, from coordinate 16,038 downwards.
GCGCGAGCTGCTGGGCGTGGACGGCACCCTGCTGGCCGAGCGCGGGGCGGTGGACGCGGAGGTCGCCCGGCAGATGGCCCGGGGCGTACGGCGCGCCCTGGGCGCCGACTGGGGCGTGGCGACCACGGGTGTGGCGGGTCCCACACCGCAGGACGGCCAGCCGGTGGGCACGGTCCACGTGGCCGTCGCCGGGCCCTCGAACAGCCCGGCGGCCGCGGCGCTGCGGCTGGAGGGGGACCGGGCCGGAATCCGCGCACAGAGTGTCCGCGCCGCGGTCAAGCTGCTGTTCAGCGAATTGATCGCGACAGCGGGGGCACAGGATACGGAACAACACGACGAATTTTGATGTTTGCAGCCCTGAGTGAACACGACATCGCTCCCCGCACGGGCACAGCCAGAGGCGGTACGGTGGGGCGAGAAGGATCCGGATCCGAGGTCCGAGGAGGGAGCCAGCGATGATTCTGCTCCGTCGCCTGCTGGGTGACGTGCTGCGCCGGCAGCGCCAGCGCCAGGGCCGTACTCTGCGCGAGGTTTCCTCCTCCGCCCGGGTGTCGCTCGGCTATCTGTCAGAGGTCGAGCGCGGGCAGAAGGAAGCCTCGTCCGAGCTGCTGTCGGCGATCTGCGACGCCCTGGACGTACGGATGTCACAGGTCATGCGCGAGGTCAGCGACGAGCTGTCGCTCGCGGAGCTGGCGGAGTCGGCCACGGCGAGCGAGAAGGTGCCCGCACCGATGCGGCCCATGCTCAATTCGGTGTCCGTCACCTCCGTGACGGGCGTCCCGGACGAGCGGGTGACCATCAAGTCGCCCAAGGAGGCAGTGGACGTCGTGGCGGCCTGACGGCCTCCACGTCAGCGCGGAAGCTCTTCGAGCCCCGGTCGGTAGCGATACCGGCCGGGGCTCGATGTTTGATCGGCGGCTTTCCGGTCACCTGACTGGTGGAGAGGTAATCAAGGGGGGCCAAACGGTCGAACAGGAGGAAGTGGATGTCTGTGGTCAAGAGCCCGCTCGCCGAGGAAAGTCTCAAGGTCGTCGGCGACGCTCTACAAGGCGCCCTCGTCGACCTCGTCGACCTCGCCCTGGTGGGCAAGCAGATCCACTGGACGGTCATCGGACCGCGTTTCCGCACGGTTCACTTCCAGCTCGACGACGTGGTGTCGACCGCCAGGACGCATGCCGACACCGTCGCGGAGCGTGCCGCGGCGCTCGGGATCGCGCCGGACGGACGGGCCGAGACGGTGGCCAAGCAGAGCGCGGTCGGCACGGTCAAGGACGGCTGGACCCAGGACACGGATGCCGTGAGGGCGCTCGTGGACGCACTGGGGTCCGTGATCTCGCGCATGCGCGAGCGCATCGCCGCGACGGATGAGCCGGACCCGGTGACCCAGGACATTCTCATCGGGGTCACCCGTGACCTGGAGAAGCACCACTGGATGTTCCAGGCGGAGAACGTCAACGGACACTGAGTGACGAGACAGGCAGGGCAGAGGCGGTAGTTCCGCTCGCACCCTGTGTGGTCATCGCCGGGGCACGGCCCCCGGCCTCCGGCGATGGCCGCACAGTCTGCGAGCTGACGGATGTCGGCTCAGGGGTCGGCCGCGGGTGTGCCCCGCTCTGGGTGCGCCGCGCGGTGCGGCTGGGCACACTGAGGGAGCGCGGGGGTCCGACACGCGCTGACGGGCCTTCTGTGCGCCCTCCCGCCGCGTGCGAACAGGCGTCTAGCGTCGCCCGCTAGTCGCCCGAAGGAGGCAGCATGGCAGCCGTGGGAGGGGCCGGCACCCTGCGCCGAAGGCCGGTTCGATGGGTGATCGCGCTCGTTCTCGGCTGTCTGTGGTGGTGGTCCGTGCTCCGGTTGGCGGTGCAGCCGTCCGGGACCGGACCGGTCGAGGGGGCGTTCGCCGTCGGCGGCTGGGGGCTGAGCCTGCTGCCCGTGCACTGCGGACCCTCGCCCCGGCGCGCAGGCGTGCGCGAGCGGATCACCAGGGCATCGCGACTCCGCCATTCGGGCGCAGGATCTGGCCGGTCGTGAACGCGGAGGCGTCCGACGCCAGGTGCAGGACCGCGTGGGCGACGTCCTCCGGCTCGCCCACCCGCCCCAGCGGTGCGTGGCGGACCATGGGGGCCTCGGCGCCCCGCTGCTCCTCGGCGGTGCCGCGCCGTGTCATGGGCGTACGGACCCAGCCCGGGGCGACCGCGTTGACGCGGATGCCGTGGGGTCCCACCTCGGCGGCGAGGGTCCGGGTCAGCTGGACCACGGCGGCCTTGGCGACGCCGTAGCACAGCAGCCCGGGGGTGCCGGAGTCGATCGCGCCGGAGGCCATGGTGACGATGGACCCGCCGGCGCCGTGGCCGATCATGGCGCGGGCCGCCTCCTGGCAGCCGTACAGCACCCCCTTGAAGTTGACCGCCAGCACCCGGTCCAGATCGTCCTCGGCGGTCTCCAGGACCGTGCTGCGGTGCATGATCCCGGCGATGGCGGCCATCACGGCGAGATGGCCCCCGGCACGGGCGGCCGCCGTGGCGGCGGCGGAGACGACGGCCGCGACCTGGGCGCGGTCGGTGACGTCGAGGGGGTGGGCGTGGGCGCCGCCGCCGTCGGCGGTGATGCGCTCCGCGGTCCGTTGGGCGCCCTTCCCGTCCAGATCGGCGCAGTGCACGACCGCCCCGGCCGCCGCCAGCAGGACGGCGGTCGCCCGGCCGATGCCGCTCGCGGCGCCGGTGACCAGTGCGGTGCGGCCGGTGAGGTCGTACGCCGTGACGGTCATGGCCCGACGGTACGACCGGATCTGACGACCCGTCAATTACTCTGGCGGGGGCGGCTCCGGCTGGCACCCCGGGCACCAGAAGGTCGTACGCTCCTGACCCGCGGTGCCCTGGTCCGTGGCGCGCACCGGCGAACCGCAGCGCGCACAGGGCCGCCCGGCGCGGCCGTACACCCACAGCCGCCGGCCGGGGCGATCGTGGGGTGTGGTGACCCGGGCCCGGCGCGTCCGGTTCGCCTCCAGAAGCCGCTTGGCGAGGGCCACCAGCCGCTCGGGGGAGGGGACGCGGCCGATCGGCAGCCAGGGCGGGATCCGCAGCAGGAAGCACAGCTCGCACTTGTACACATTGCCGATCCCGGCCAGGTTGCGCTGGTCCAGCAGCGCCTCGCCCACCGTGCGGGACGGATCGGCGAGCAGCCGTCTCAGCGCCTCGTCCGGATCCCAGTCCGGGCCGAGGAGGTCGGGCCCGAGGTGGCCCACCGCACGGTCTTCCTCCGCGGTGCGCAGCAGCTCCAGGACCGGGAGACGGTACCCGACGGCGGTGCGCTCGGCCGTGGCCAGGACAGCGCGGATCTGGTGGTGCGGGCCACCGCGCCAGCGCTCGCCGTGGCCGTACACCAGCCAGGCGCCGTCCATCCGCAGATGGGAGTGGAGGGTCAGCCCGCCCTCCACCCGGGTGAGCAGATGCTTGCCGCGCGCGACCACCTCGAGGACCCGGCGGCCGGTGAGGTCGACGGTCGCCAGCCGGGGCACCCGCAGGTCGCAGCCGGTGAGCGGCGGGCCCGCCAGCGCCTCGTGGAGGCGCCGGGCCGTCTGCCAGACGGTGTCTCCCTCGGGCATCTCCGCCCCCTCAGGGACGCAGCCGCAGGCCGCGCGGGGTCGCGTGGAAGCCCGCGGCTTCCAGGACGCGGCCGATCGGCGAGGACAGCGCCGCGGCGCCGTTGACCCGCTCGACGGTCACCGAGCCGAGGGCGCCCGCGCGGGCCGACTGGGCCAGGGCCTCCACCGCGGTACGCAGCCGGGCGTCGTCCTCCGGGGACGCCGCCTCCGCCTCGCCAGCGGGCCAGGCGAGCAGGGTCTTGCCCCCGCGCTCCATGTAGAGGCCCAGCTCGCCGTCGGCGAGCACCACCAGCGCGCCCGCCTTGCGGCCCGGCCGGTGGTTCGCGCCCTCGGGCGGATCGGGCCAGGGGAGGGCCGCGCCGTACGCGTTGGCGGGGTCGGCGGCGGCGAGGACGACGGTGCGCGGGGAGGACGGCCCCGGCTGACCGCCGAAGGCCGCGCCCGCCGCCCGGTCGCGCGCCGTGCTGACCGCGCGCAGCCGGTCGACCGCGCCGTCCATCGCGAACTGCGCGGCGCCCAGCCCCTCCACCACATAGCCGCGGCGCGCCTGGCCGGTCTCCTCGAAGGCGGACAGCACCCGGTACGCGGCGGAGAAGCCGCCCTCGACCCCCTCGGCGGCGACCGCCCCGCGGGTGACCACGCCGTGCCGGTCCAGCAGGGTGCGCGCCAGGGCGTGCGCCCGGTGGGTGGGCTCGGGCTCGCGCTCCGGCAGCAGCGACCAGCGTCCTGCGACGGTCGGCGGCCCGCTGCGCGAGGCGGTGGGGCGGCCGGTGCGCCCGGTCAGCGTGCCGTACCGGCCCCGGGGGACCGAGCGCTTGGCGCGGTGGGCGGTGGCGCCCGCGGTGCGGCCCGAGCCCAGCAGGGAGCGCAGCGGGGCCAGGGTGTCGCCGGTGAGCCGCCCGGACCAGGCCAGATCCCATATGGCCTCGGCGAGCTGGGCGTCCTGGAACTCGTGACCGGCGGCCCGGACCTGCTCGGCGATCTGCCGGAAGAACAGTCCGAAGCCCCCGGCCAGCGCGTCCAGCACGGCCTGGTGGAGCGGCTCCGCCTCGAAGGGGTGGGGGGTGTGCAGGAGCAGCGGCGCGGTCTCGGCGAGATGGAGGCTGACCCAGCCGTCCTTGCCGGGCAGCGCGCCCGCCCCGGCCCAGACCACCTCGCCGGCGGCGGTCAGCTCGTCGAGCATCGTCGGGCTGTAGTCGCCGACCCGGGAGGGCAGGACGAGCTTCTCCAGGGCGGACGCCGGGACCGGCGCGCCCTGCAGCTGCTCGATGGCGCGCACCAGCCCGTCGATGCCCCGCAGGCTGTGGGTGCCCAGATGCTGCCACTGGGGGAGGAAGGCGGCGAGCGCCGAGGGCGGTACGGGCTCCAGCTCCTCGCGCAGCGCGGCCAGCGAGCGGCGGCGCAGCCGGCGCAGCACGGCGGCGTCGCACCACTCCTGTCCCAGGCCCGCCGGATGGAATTCGCCCTGGACGACGCGGCCGCTCGCGGCCAGCCGCTGCAGCGCGCCGTCGGTGACGGCCGTGCCCAGGCCCAGCCGGGCGGCCGCCTCGGCGGAGGTGAACGGGCCGTGGGTGCGGGCGTAGCGGGCCAGCAGATCGCCGAGCGGGTCCGCGACCGGTTCGGTGAACGCCTCGGGGACGCCCACCGGCAGCGCCGTGCCCAGGGCGTCACGCAGCCGCCCCGCGTCCTCGACGGCCGCCCAGTGCTCCTCGCCCGCGATACGGACCCGGATGGCGCGCCGGGCCCGCTCCAGCTCCTCCGCCCACGCCGGTTCGGCGCCGCGCCCGGCCAGCTCGGCGCCGGTGAGCGGGCCGAGCAGCCGCAGCAGATCGGCGACGCCCTCGGCGTCCTTGACCCGGCGGTCCTCGGTGAGCCACTGCAGCTCGCGCTCCAGCTCGGCCAGGACATCGGCGTCCAGCAGCTCGCGCAACTCGGCCTGGCCCAGCAGCTCGGCCAGCAGCCGAGAGTCCAGGGAGAGGGCCGCGGCGCGCCGCTCGGCCAGCGGCGAGTCGCCCTCGTACAGGAACTGCGCGACGTAGCCGAAGAGCAGCGAGCGGGCGAAGGGGGACGGCTCCGGGGTGGTCACCTCCACCAGCCGCACCCGCCGGGCCTCGATGTCGCCCATCAGCTCGGTGAGGCCGGGCACGTCGAAGACGTCCTGCAGGCATTCGCGGACGGCCTCCAGGACGATGGGGAACGAACCGAACTCGCTCGCCACCTGGAGGAGCTGGGCGGCACGCTGGCGCTGCTGCCACAGCGGGGTGCGCTTGCCGGGATCGCGGCGCGGCAACAGCAGGGCGCGGGCGGCGCATTCACGGAAGCGGGAGGCGAACAGGGCGGAGCCGCCGACCTGGTCGGTGACGATCTGGGACACCTCGCCCTGGTCGAAGGCGACATCGGCCGCGCCGATGGGGGACTGCTCGCCGTCGTACTCGGTGCCCTGCCGCATCGGATCCGCGTCCAGCAGGTCCAGGCCCATGAGGTCCGCGTCGGGCAGCCGCAGCACGATGCCGTCGTCCGCGTGCATCACCTGGGCGTCCATGCCGTACCGCTCGGACAGCCGCGCGCCGAGCGCGAGCGCCCAAGGGGCGTGGACCTGGGCCCCGAAGGGGGAGTGGACCACCACGCGCCAGTCGCCCAGCTCGTCACGGAAGCGCTCCACCACGATCGTCCGGTCGTCCGGCACATGGCCGCAGGCCTGGCGCTGTTCGCCGAGGTAGGCGATCACGTTGTCGGCGGCCCAGGCGTCGAGCCCGGCGGCCAGCAGCCGCTCCCGGGCCTTCCCGGGGGCGAGGGCGCCGACCTCGCGCAGGAACGCGCCCAGCGCACGGCCCAGCTCCAGCGGGCGGCCGAGCTGGTCGCCCTTCCAGAAGGGGAGCCGGCCGGGGACGCCGGGAGCGGGGGAGACCAGGACGCGGTCGCGGGTGATGTCCTCGATCCGCCAGGACGTGGTGCCCAGGGTGAACACATCGCCCACCCGGGACTCGTAGACCATCTCCTCGTCCAGCTCCCCGACCCTGCCGCCGCCCTTCTTCGGGTCCGCGCCCGCCAGGAAGACGCCGAACAGCCCGCGGTCGGGGATGGTGCCGCCGGAGGTCACCGCGAGCCGCTGCGCCCCCGGCCGCCCCGTCACCGTATGGGCGACCCGGTCCCACACCAGGCGCGGCCGCAGCTCGGCGAAGGCGTCGGAGGGATAGCGGCCCGCGAGCATGTCGAGGACCGAGGTGTACGCCGACTCCGGGAGCGAGGCGAACGGGGCGGCGCGGCGGACCAGGGCCAGCAGCTCCTCCACGTCCCAGCTGTCCATGGCCGTCATGGCGATGAGCTGCTGGGCGAGCACGTCCAGCGGGTTCGCGGGCACCCGCAGCGACTCGATGGCCCCCTCCCGCATCCGCTCGGTGACCACCGCCGCCTGCACCAGATCGCCCCGGTATTTGGGGAACACCACACCGGTGGAGACCGCGCCCACCTGGTGGCCCGCCCGGCCCACCCGCTGCAGCCCGGAGGCCACCGAGGGCGGCGACTCGACCTGGATCACCAGGTCCACCGCGCCCATGTCGATGCCCAGCTCCAGGCTGGAGGTGGCGACGACGGCGGGCAGCCGGCCCGCTTTCAGATCCTCCTCGACCAGGGCCCGCTGCTCCTTGGACACCGAGCCGTGGTGCGCGCGGGCGAGCAGCGCGGGCGCGCCACGGGCCGCACCGGCCTCCGCCATCAGCTCGGCGGGGGAGTGGTCCTCGGGCAGCGCCTCACCGGTGGCCCGCTCGTAGGCGATCTCGTTGAGCCGGTTGCACAGCCGCTCGGCCAGCCGGCGGGAGTTGGCGAAGACGATCGTGGACCGGTGCGCCTGGACGAGATCGGCGATCCGCTCCTCCACATGCGGCCAGATCGACGGCTTCTCGCCCGGCTGCCCGTCCTGGGCCGGGGAGCCGCCCAGCTCCCCCAGATCCTCGACGGGGACGACCACCGACAGGTCGAACTCCTTGCCCGAGGGCGGCTGGACGATCTCCACCGCGCGGTGCGGCGACAGATAGCGCGCCACCTCGTCCACCGGGCGCACCGTCGCCGACAGGCCGATCCGCCGGGCGGGCCGCTCCAGCAGCTCGTCCAGCCGCTCCAGGGACAGGGCGAGATGCGCGCCGCGCTTCGTCCCCGCGACGGCGTGCACCTCGTCCAGGATCACCGTCTCCACGCCGCGCAGTGCCTCCCGGGTGGCGGAGGTGAGCATCAGGAACAGCGACTCGGGGGTGGTGATGAGGATGTCCGGCGGGCGGGTGGCCAGGGCGCGGCGCTCGGCGGCCGGGGTGTCGCCGGAGCGGATGCCCACCCGGATCTCCGGCTCGGGCAGGCCCAGGCGCGCCGATTCGTGCCGGATGCCGGTGAGCGGACTGCGCAGATTGCGCTCCACATCCACCGCCAGGGCCTTCAGCGGCGACACGTACAGCACCCGGCAGCGCTTGCGGGCCTCGGCGGGCGGCGGCTCGGCGGCCAGCCGGTCCAGCGCCGCCAGGAACGCCGCCAGCGTCTTGCCGGAGCCGGTCGGGGCGACCACCAGCACGTCCGAGCCCTCGCCGATCGCCCGCCACGCCCCCTCCTGGGCGGCCGTGGGCGCGGTGAAGGCACCCGTGAACCACCCGCGGGTGGCCGGGGAGAATGCGTGCAGCGCCGACCGTGCCATGCCCCCCATCGTGCACCGCCCCACTGACAACGGGTCGTCTCCGCAGGTCAGCGCGGCGGCCGCTCAGACCGCCCGCCCGTAGGCGCGCAGCGTGAGCAGCGCCTCGACGGTCACCACCGACCGCCACTCCAGCGCGGCCCCCGCGGTCCAGGTCCGCCGCCGGACCGGCCAGCCGCCGTCCTCCCGCTGTGCGTTCGCCAGGAAGTCCAGCGAGCGCTCCACCTCCGCGTCGGTGAACCAGCGGCGGGCCAGCGAGGCGGGCGTACGGGCGATGTCGTACACGAAGGTGTGCTCGCCGGGGCCGTGGCCGGGCGGCGGGGGACCGTCCTCGGCGTGCTCGGGGTCCAGCACCACCAGCCGCCGCTCCCGCACCCGGCGGCCCAGCCGCTCGGCCATCTGCTCGGCGCGCGCCCGGTCCGGCGCGCCGTCCAGGAAGGCGACGGCCGCCCCCACCTCGTACGGACGCGCCGGCGCGCCCTCCGCCAGGGCCGTCACCGCCGCCCAGCAGAAGTCCGTGGCCCGGAACAGCCAGGCGTGCCACACCTCGTTGCGGTGCAGCAGCCCCACCACAGGACCGGTGGTCAGCAGATCGCCGCGCGGATGGTCCGACGGCCGGATCCAGGGGGCGGCCGGGTAGTCGCGCAGCGACGGGTGGCACGCGGGCAGCGCGCCGTCCCGGGTGGAGATCGCGGTCAGATAGCGGCACAGCCGCTCGACCCGCTGCCCGCCGCAGCGGCCGATCCCGTCGAGCACCCGAAGGGCGTGCGCGGCGTGCTGCGGCTGGCTCACCGGTCCGCGCAGATCCGGCTCCAGGGCGTGGCCGTAGCCCCCGTCGGTGCCCAGGTACGCGGCGAGCGCGGTCTCGACCGGCTCGGCGTCGGCGTCCTGGAAGTGATACGCGAACCGGCGCTGCTCGAGCACGCGTGCGGTCAGCCACACGAACCGCGCGGCGCGCGCGAGCGGCGAAGCGGGCGCGGGCGGCGTGGACGGGGAGGAGGGGACTGCTGCGGATCGATCCATGGGACAGACCGTAGGGCGGGAAACGCCCCCGGAAGGGGGCTCACGCCCCGGTGCACCCCGGGAGCGCGATACTGGTCGCATGCGGTTGACGGTCTTCTGGCAGCGGATGGCGGATCACTTCGGCGAGGCCTACGCCGACTCCTTCGCGCGCGATCATGTGATGTCCCAGCTCGGCGGCCGGACCGTCCACCAGGCGCTCGCCGCGGGGTGGGATGCCAAGGACGTCTGGCGCGGGGTGTGCGCCGCGATGGAGATCCCGGCCGAGAAGCGCTGACGAGCGCTGACGCCGACGAGCGGCGGCGGGCGCCGAGCGCGGTCCGGGACGTGGGAGAGGGAGGCGGACTCCCGGGGCGGCCGGATTTTCGGGACGGGTGTACGCCACACTTGCCGGGTGGCCCCGACCGAAGAGACCCTCTCCCCCGACGCCGACGGCGTCCCGACCACCGCACAGGCCCCCAAGGACGCGCCGGCGCAGTCCGCGCGCATGCCGCGCTGGCTGCCCCGAGCCATGGTGCTCGCCCTCGCCCTGGTGGCCTGTTACCGGCTTGCCACCTGGGCCTTCGATCAGCTGACCGGACTGCTGCTGAACGTCCTGATCGCGTTCTTCCTGGCCCTCGCGATCGAGCCGGCCGTGGACCGCATGGCCGCGCGCGGTGTCCGCCGGGGCCTGGCCACGGGACTGGTCTTCCTCGGCATCCTCATCGGCGCCGCGGGCTTCTTCACCCTGCTCGGCTCGATGCTGGCCGACCAGATCATGACGATGGTCCAGGACTTCCCCAAGTACCTCGATCAGGTGGTCAGCTGGGTCAACGACACGTTCCACACCCGGCTGTCGCGGCTGGAGATCCAGGACAGCCTGCTCCACTCCGACTGGCTGCAGAGCTATGTGAAGAACAGCGCCGACAACGTGCTGGACGTCTCGACGCAGGTGCTCGGCGGGCTCTTCAGGCTCCTCACGGTGACGCTGTTCGCCTTCTACTTCGCCGCCGACGGCCCCCGGCTGCGCCGCGCGCTGTGCTCCGTCCTGCCGCCGAACCGGCAGACCGAGGTGCTGAGGGCCTGGGAGATCGCGGTCGCCAAGACCGGCGGCTACATCTACTCGCGCGGCCTGATGGCGCTGATCTCCGGGGCCGCGCACTACATCCTGCTGGAGAGCCTGGGCGTGCCCTACGCCCCGGCGCTGGCCGTCTGGGTGGGGCTGATCTCGCAGTTCATCCCGACCATCGGCACCTATCTGGCGGGCGCCCTGCCGATGCTGATCGCCTTCACCGTCAACCCCTGGTACGCGATCTGGGTGCTGGTCTTCGTCGTGGTCTACCAGCAGTTCGAGAACTACCTGCTGCAGCCGAGGATCACGGCGCGGACCGTGGACATCCACCCCGCCGTCTCCTTCGGCTCGGTGATCGCGGGTACCGCGCTGCTCGGAGCGGTGGGGGCGCTGATCGCGATTCCGGCGACCGCGACGCTGCAGGCGTTCCTCGGCGCGTACATCAAGCGCTACGACGTGACGGACGATCCGCGGATGCACGGGCGCACGCGGCGGCGCGGTGCCTCCGCGCTGGCGCGGGTGCGGCACGCGCTGGCCCGGCGCAGTTGACACAAAAATCGAACATCCATTCTCATGGAGGCCCGGCCCGGTTATCCACAGGCCGAGCACGTCCGGGCCGCTTGTCAGTGGCAGGCGCTAGCGTCATGGACGTGAAGCGATCGACTCAAGCAAACCGGGTGGAACCCATGGCAGGAAACGACCGCGAGAAGGCGCTCGACGCCGCGCTCGCACAGATTGAACGGCAGTTCGGCAAAGGCGCCGTGATGCGCATGGGCGACCGGCCGAACGACCCCATCGAGGTGATTCCCACCGGGTCGACCGCTCTCGACGTCGCCCTCGGCGTGGGCGGCATCCCGCGCGGCCGCGTGGTGGAGGTCTACGGCCCGGAGTCCTCCGGTAAGACGACCCTGACCCTGCACGCGGTGGCCAACGCGCAGCGGGCGGGCGGCGCCGTGGCCTTCGTGGACGCGGAGCACGCGCTCGACCCCGACTACGCGCAGAAGCTGGGCGTGGACACGGATTCGCTGATCCTGTCCCAGCCGGACAACGGCGAGCAGGCGCTCGAGATCACCGACATGCTGGTCCGCTCCGGTGCCCTCGACCTCATCGTCATCGACTCCGTCGCCGCGCTGGTGCCGCGCGCGGAGATCGAGGGTGAGATGGGCGACTCCCACGTCGGACTCCAGGCCCGGCTGATGAGCCAGGCGCTCCGGAAGATCACCAGTGCGCTGAACCAGTCCAAGACCACCGCGATCTTCATCAACCAGCTGCGCGAGAAGATCGGCGTCATGTTCGGCTCTCCGGAGACGACGACCGGCGGCCGGGCACTGAAGTTCTACGCCTCGGTCCGCATCGACATCCGCCGTATCGAGACCCTCAAGGACGGTACGGAGGCAGTGGGCAACCGCACCCGCTGCAAGGTCGTCAAGAACAAGGTCGCGCCGCCCTTCAAGCAGGCCGAGTTCGACATCCTCTACGGCCAGGGCATCAGCCGCGAGGGCGGTCTGATCGACATGGGCGTCGAGCACGGCTTCGTCCGCAAGTCCGGCGCCTGGTACACCTACGAGGGCGACCAGCTCGGCCAGGGCAAGGAAAACGCCCGCAACTTCCTGAAGGACAACCCCGATCTCGCCAATGAGATCGAGAAGAAGATCAAGGAGAAGCTCGGGATCGGTGTGAAGCCCGCGGACCCGGCCGCCGAGCCCGGCCCGGACGCGGCGGGTGCCGCGCCCGCCGCCTCACCCGCCGCCGCGCCGACGAAGGCCGCGGCCGCCCCGGCGGCCAAGTCCGGGGCGAAGGCGGCCAAGACCGCCGCCACGAAGAGCTGATCCATGACACGGCGGACCGACTGGCCGGACGGCCCGGGCCGTCCGGAGCCCCCGGACCGTCCGGATCGCGGCGCCCCCTCCTCGTCGAGGGCCGAGCAGGGGACGCCGCTCGGCCCGGAGGAGCAGGCGCGGGCGATCTGCCTGCGCCTGCTCACCGGGACCCCGCGCACCCGTAAGCAGCTCGCGGACGCCCTGAGCGCCCGTGGCATCCCCGACGAGGCGGCACAGGAGGTGCTGTCCCGGTTCGAGGACGTCGGGCTGATCGACGACGCGGCGTTCGCGGGTGCCTGGGTGGAGTCCCGGCACCACGGCCGGGGCCTGGCCCGCCGGGCGCTCGCCCGTGAGCTGCGCACCAAGGGCGTCGACTCCGCAGTGATCGCGGACGCCGTGGAACAGCTCGACGCCGACCAGGAGGAGCAGACCGCCCGCGAGCTGGTCGAGCGCAAGCTGCGCACCACCCGCGGCCTCGACCGGGACAAGCGGCTGCGCCGCCTCGCCGGAATGCTCGCCCGCAAGGGGTATCCCGAGGGCCTGGCGCTCCGGGTGGTGCGGCGAGCGCTGGAGGAGGAGGGCGAGGACCCGGAGCTGCTGGAGCACCATCTGCCCGACGCCTGACCCTGCGGCCCGCGGGCCCGGGCCGCTACGGGGGCGGTCCGGCTCGGGTCAGTGCACCGGGAGGCCGGCCGCTCGCCAGGCCTGGAAGCCGCCGGCCAGATCGGTGGCCCGCGTCAGGCCCAGCTGCCGCAGCGAGACCGCCGCGAAGCTCGACGCGTAGCCCTCGTTGCAGACCACCACCACCCGCAGATCGTGGTGCGTGGCCTCGGGCAGCCGGTGGTCGCACTGCGGGTCGAGCCGCCACTCCAGCTCGTTCCGCTCGACGATCAGCGCTCCCGGGATGGTGCCGTCGCGCTCCCGCAGCGCCGCGTACCGGATGTCGACCAGCAGTCCGCCCGCGGACTGCACGGCAGCGGCCTCCTCGGGGCCGAGCCGGTCCAGCCCCTGGCGCGCCTCGGCCAGCAGCTCGTCCACGCTCCGCTTCGTCACATGTGCCGCGCTCATCGTCGCTACTCCCATTCCTGCGGCCGCTCGACCTGCTCCAGCCGCAGCACCTGGCCGGTGCGGCTGTAGCGCCGCATCAGCGGCAGCGGCGGATAGTAGGCGTGCACCGACACCGCGTGCCGCTCCGGCGACGGGTTGATGACCTCATGGACATGGTGTGCGCCGAAGGCCCGGCCGAGCCCGGCGGACAGCCGCCGTTCGCGGTCCACTCCCTCGGCCAGTTCGAGGGTCTTCCAGCCCTCGGTGGGCAGGCGGACGGCCAGCGACTGTTCGTTCAGCTCACCGGCCGCCGTCACGAACGCCCCGTGCGAACCGCCATGGTCGTGCCAGCCGGTGCCGGTGCCGGGCGGCCAGGCGATCAGCCATGCCTCGCTGCCGCCCGGACCGTCCAGCCGCAGCCAGGTGCGGCCCTCCGGATCGAGCGGGAGCGAGGCGACGAGTTCGGCGTCGGCGGCGGTACGACGGACGAAGTCCAGCAGATCGGCCGCGCTGGGCGGCGCGGCGGGGCCGGCCGAAGGGCGCTCGGAGGAGAGAAGGGATGCGTCGGACACGGGAACCGTCCTGGGTGATCGCGAAAGAGGCGCGGCCGGGCCGCGCGGGAGGAGAAGCGGATCAACAGGACGGACGACACACGCAGCCCGCGTAGCGGAGGAGGTCCAGATGGACCCTCCGCCAGAAGCGAGGCAGGCCGGTGTCAGTCACGCTCCGCAGTGAAGCATGATCTGGAACGGAAGGTCAATCGTGTCGGCGCGGGCCCGGAGCGCTCACACCACGGCGTACGACGTCAGCGGCATGGAGCGTGCGGGGGCAGGTGACACACTCCTCACTACCGGCGTGCCGTGGCCTCCGTGTCCTGATGGTCTCGCTGTTCCGCGTCCGCACCCCGGGCGGTGTCCCCGCCCCGCGCCGCGTCCGCGCACGCGTACAGCTCGGCCGGCCGTACCCCGGACAGCGCCGCGGCGAGGTGACCGTCCGGCCGCACCAGAAGCACGGTGTGGGCCGGGGCCCCCGGGTACTCCTCGGCGACCAGCAGTTCCGTGCGCATCGGCAGGGCCGTGACGGCCGCCGCCAGCCGGGGCATCAGCCCGGCACGCATCCAGTGGCGGCGGTCCCACACCCCGGTGCCCGGGGCGACCAGCACCACCAGCAGCTCCCGGCCCAGCCGCTCCCACAGCCGCACCACCGCGCCGTCCGGCGCGGTCACGCGGACATCGGCCACCGGCGCCCCGGTCGGCGTGCCCACCGTGACCGAGCCCTCCGGTGGCGCCGTGGGGGCCAGCGGGGAGCGGTTGTAGACGGGGGGCGCCCCCAGCGGGCCGCGGCCGAGGTGACCGTCGGTGAGCAGCGCGTCATGGCCGCGCGTGCCGCCCGGCAGCACCGTGCGCCGTACCGCGTGCCACCCCCCGGCCGCCCGGACCAGCGGCAGCGCCTGGTCGGCGGTGCGCAGCCGCGCGGCGAAGGCCGTGCGCCGCTCCGCCTGATAGCTGTCGAGCAGGGCGTCGGAGGCGCCGTGGTGCCAGGCGAGGGAGAGCTTCCATGCCAGGTTGCCGACGTCCCGCAGCCCTTCTTCCAGCCCCTGGGTGCCCAGGGCGCCGTGCAGGTGGGCGGCGTCCCCGGCGAGGAAGGCGCGACCCACGCGCCAGCGCCGGGCGAGCCGGTGGTGCACGGTGTGCACGCCGGTGTCCAGAAGCTCGTAGGGGATCGCGGTGTCCTCGCACCACCCCGCGAGAGTGTCGCGCACCCGGACCATCAGGGCGTCCGGGGTGACGAGGTCGCGGCCGGGCGGGAGCAGCCAGTCGATCCGCCAGACGCCGTGCGGCAGCGGCCGGGCGGTCACCTCCGCGTCGATGCTGCGCCACGGCGGGGAGCGGTGCAGTACGGCCTCGCCGGGCCAGGGGAGGTCGGCGCGCAGGGCGGCGACGGCGTGCCGTTCCACCGCCGTACGGCCGGGGAAGCGCACCCCCAGCTGCTTGCGGACGGTGGACCGGGGGCCGTCGCAGCCGACCAGATGGCTGCCCCGCCACCAGGTGGCCTGGGCGCCCCGGGTCCGTACGCTCACCCCGCGCGCGTCCTGCTCGACGGTCTCCACGCGGGTGCCGGGGACGATCCGCACGAGGTCCTCGTCACCGATCGTGGCCAGCGCCGCCCGCAGCGCGCGGGTCAGCTCGTGCTGCGGCAGATGCAGCGGCGAGGACACCGGCGCCTCGGGCTCGTCGTCCCGCGCGGCCCCGTCCCGCCGGTCGCCCTCCTGCGGGCCGCCGTCCCCGGGGGCGTTTGCCGCCGAGGGAGGGGCGCCGAAGAGCGGGCCGGGTTCCAGGGGGACGTGCCGGACGAGCTGGCGCCGGCGCAGCGTGCGCCACCCCGTCCACGGCCGCGCGCCGGCCGCGGCCCGGCAGCCCAGCCGCTCCAGCAGGGCGGCGGTGTCCGGGCGCAGCACGACGGTGCGGGCCAGGCGTGGCTCATCGCCCCCGGTGGTCTCGTCGAACAGCACGACGGGGACGTCCAGACGGGCGAGTGCGAGGGCCAGGGTGAGCCCGACCGGGCCCGCCCCGGCGACGATCACCGGGTCCACGGCGCGGTTCCCATGGCCCTGCGGGGCGTACGTGACGTACGGAAACTGGCAGTTGAAACCCGGTGAGCGATCACAGAAAGCATGCAACCGACTGCGAGTGCCCGCGTCAAGCGGCGACGGGCGGGGGGGGGGGGGGCGCCCCCCGGCAGGAACCGGGTGGCGAAGGCCGTGTTGCCCGCCGGGGGGTACCGCCGCGGGTGTTACAAGGTGTTGTGCGCCGGGGAGGGCCCC
>NZ_JBEYAL010000065.1:0-33505 GCF_040631655.1 Streptomyces sp. NPDC019937 | reverse complement strand
TCCAGCAGAGCCGCCTCCGCCGAACCCTCCGCCGCGAACAACACCTCCCGCACCGGGACCTCAAACCCCGGCCTGCCCCCAAGCTCCGCGTCCAGAAGGCCGCACACCTCGTCCAGGACCCGCGCGAACACCGGGAAGGCGGCATACAGCTCACGCCCCATACCCAGCCGCTGACTGCCCTGACCCGTGAACATCCAGCCCGTACGCCCATCCGACACCACACCGGACACCACCGATGCCCCGTCGGCCAGCGCGACGACGCTCTCGTACAGCGCGTCCCGGTCGGCTCCGAGTACGACGGCGCGATGGTCGAGCGCTGTGCGGGTCGTCGCGAGGGAGAAACCCAGGTCGACCGGGGACAGGTCCTGCCCGGGGGCCCGCTCGTCCAGGAAGGCCGCCAGCCGGGCGGCCTGGCCCCGCAGGGCCTCCGGCGTCCGGCCGGACAGCACCCACGGCACCGCCGGCAGGTCCACCGGCGGCAGCTCCTCCGCGGCGGCCGGGGCCGGGTCCGGAGCCTCGGGGGCTTCTTCGATGATGACGTGGGCGTTGGTCCCACTGATCCCGAACGACGACACACCCGCCCGGCGCGAACGCTCCCCCTGCGGCCAGCCACGAGCCTCGGTCAGCAGCTCGACCGAGCCGGCTTCCCAGTCCACATGCGACGAGGGCCGGTCCACGTGCAGCGTCCGCGGCAACTGCCCGGCGCGCAGCGCCATCACCATCTTGATCACACCTGCCGCGCCCGCGGCGGCCTGGGTGTGCCCGATGTTCGACTTCACCGAGCCCAGCCACAACGGCTCACCGCCGTCACGACCCTGACCGTACGTCGCCAGCAGCGCCTGCGCCTCGATCGGATCGCCGAGCCGCGTCCCCGTACCGTGCGCCTCCACCACATCCACATCGGACGCCAAAAGCCCCGCCGAGGACAGCGCCTGACGGA
Organism: Streptomyces sp. NPDC019937; assembly: GCF_040631655.1. Lineage (NCBI taxonomy): Bacteria > Bacillati > Actinomycetota > Actinomycetes > Kitasatosporales > Streptomycetaceae > Streptomyces > Streptomyces sp. NPDC019937. Next base: position 32,565 of record NZ_JBEYAL010000065.1, on the reverse strand, counting down.
TCACCCGCTGCTGCGACGGACCGTTCGGCGCCGTCAGACCATTCGACGCACCATCCTGATTGACCGCACTCCCACGCACCACCGCCAGCACCTCGTGCCCACGCCGCCGGGCCTCCGACAACCGCTCCAGCACCAGCACCCCAGCCCCCTCGGACCAGCCGGTACCATCCGCCGCCTCGGCGAAGGACTTGCACCGGCCGTCGGCAGCCAGGCCACGCTGCCGGGAGAACTCGACGAACGTAGCGGGGGTGGCCATCACCGTGACGCCACCGGCCAACGCCGTGTCACACTCCCCCGCCCGCAGCGCCTGACAGGCCAGATGCAGCGAGACCAGCGACGACGAGCACGCGGTGTCGACCGACACCGCCGGACCCTCCAGGCCGAGCACGTACGACAGGCGGCCCGAGGCCACGCTCGGAGTGCTGCCGGTCTGCAGGTAGCCGGCGGATTCGCCGCCGTCCTCGTGGGCGAATCCGCCGTACCCGTTGGCCGAGATCCCCGCGAAGACACCGGTCGACGACCCGCGCAGCGACAGCGGACCGATGCCCGCCCGCTCCAGCGCCTCCCACGCGGTCTCCAGCAGCAGCCGCTGCTGCGGGTCCATGGCCAGGGCCTCACGCGGCGAGATCCCGAACAGCTCCGCGTCGAAGCCGGCTACGTCCGGCACGAACCCGCCGATCCCGGCGTACTCGGTGCCCATCGCCGCGCTGATGGTGTCGAGCAGCCCCGGTACGTCCCAGCCGCGATCGTCGGGGAACGGGGACGTCCGCTCGCCGCCCGAGGCCACCAGGTCCCACAGCGCTTCCGGCGAGGCGACCCCGCCCGGGAAGCGGCAGCCCATGCCCACGATCGCGATCGGCTCGTCGGCGACCGGGGCCGTCGCCTCCGGCGTGCCATCCTGGTCCGCCGGCCCGCCCAGCAACTGCCCGCGCAGGAAGGCCGTGAGGGCGGCGGGCGTGGGGTAGTCGAAGATCAGCGTGGTCGGGAGCGACAGGGTGGTCGCACCGCCCAGGCGGTTGCGCAGGTCCACCGCCGTCAGCGAGTCGAAACCGAGGTCCTTGAACGGGCGCTCCGGGGCGATCGCGGTGGGTGAGGCGTGCCCCAGCACCGTCGCGGCCTGGGACCGCACCAGGTCCAGCAGGAGGCGGCCCTGTTCCTGTGCGGACAGCCCGCTCAGCCGACGCGCCAGTCCGCCGTCGGTCGGAGCGGCGTGAGCCGGGCTGTCGGCCGCGCGCGCCGCGGCGGCCTCGGGGAGATCGCCGATCAGGGCGCTGGGCCGGGAGGAGGTGAACGAGGGCACGAAGCGCTGCCAGTCCACATCGGCCAGCATCGCGCACACGCGGCCTTCGGCCATGGCCTGCTGCAAGGCCGCCATCGCGCGCCGCGGCGCAAGTGCCTTGAGGCCGCGCTGCCGCAGGTACTCCTCCACGCCCCCGTCCGTCACCATCCCGGACCCGCCCCAGGGGCCCCAGGCCACCGAGGTGGCCGGCAGTCCCAGGCCGCGCCGGTGCTGCGCGAGCGCGTCGAGGTAGGTGTTGCCCGCGGCGTAGGCCGACTGCCCCGCGTTGCCGAGCGCTCCCGCGATGGAGGAGAACAGCACGAAGGCGTCCAGCTCCAGCTCCGCGGTCAGCTCGTGCAGATGCCGCGCCGCACCCGCCTTCGCGGCCAGCACCCCGGCCAGCCGCTCCGGCGTCAGATCCGTGGCCAGCCCGTCGTCCAGCACACCCGCGGTGTGCACCACGCCGGTCAGCGGCGCTTCTTCGGGAACGCCGTCGAGCACGGCGGCGAGGGCCTGTCGGTCGGTGATGTCGCAGTCGGTGACGGTGACCCGCGCACCGAGTGCGGTCAGCTCTTCGCACAGCTCCTTCGCGCCCGGGGCCCGAGCCCCCCGGCGGGAGACCAGCACCAGGTGCTCCGCACCGCGCGAAGCCAGCCAGCGACCGACATGCCCGCCCAGGGCGCCGGTACCGCCGGTGATGAGCACGGTGCCGCGCGGCCGCCAGCCTTCGCCGTCCGGGGCCCCCGCCCGGTCGCGGACCACGCGGGCCGCGAACACGCCCGAGGGCCGCACCGCGAACTGGTCCTCGCCGTCGCCATAGGCGGCAGCGAGCACGGGCACCAGGCGGGTCCACGCTTTCTCGTCGGCGTTCTCCGGCACGTCCACCAGGCCGCCCCAGCGCCGCGGCTGCTCCAGCGCCACCGTACGGCCGAAGCCCCACAGCTGAGCCTGCGCCGGATTCGCCAGGTGCTCGCCCGACCCGACCGAGACCGCCGAGCGGGTCACGCACCACACCGGGAGGCCGGTGTCCCCGAGCGCGTGAATCAGCGTCAGCGTCGTGGCGGTCACGGTGGACGGTTCGTGGGAGCCCTCGGCGAGGAGGGACACGATCCCCGCCGCAGCGCCGTCAGCGGCGGTACGAAGGCGATCGGCCAGCGCGTCGGCGGTGTCCGTGGCGGCGACCGGCAGGACGCTCACCTCCGCGCCGCCCGCACGCAGTGCCCGCACGCACGGCTCGGCCCGCGTCTCGTCCGCCTCCGGCACGGCCACCAGCCACGTGCCCGACAGCCGACCGGTGTTCGGGAGGGTCACCGGCTTCCACGTGATCCGGTACCGCCAGTCCGCCAGCTCGGACCGCTCCCGCTGCCGTTTGCGCCAGTCCGACAGCATCGGAAGCACCGCGTCGAGCGGCGCGGCCGACTCGACGCCGAGCCGCCCGGCCAGCGCATCGGCATCGCCCCGCTCGACCAGGTTCCAGAACTCGGTCTCGCTCCCATCGGCGCCGCCGCCAACGGCGCGTTCCGGCTGCTCGGTCGCCTGGTCCCGCAGCCAGAACCGACGGCGTTGGAAGGCGTACGTCGGCAGGTCCACCCGCCGCGCACCGGTCCCGGCGAACACGCCGGACCAGTCGACGTCCGCGCCCCGTACGAACATCTCGGCCACAGCCGCGAACACGGTCTCGGCTTCGGCCCGTCCCGTGCGCAGCGCCGATACGGCCACCGTGCTGCCCGCGGCGGACTGCGCGAGCGCGCTGAGCACCGGGGCGGGGCCGAGCTCCAGCAGGCGGGTCGCGGCATGTTCCGCGGTCGCCGTCACGACGGCGTCGTGGAAGCGCACCGGGCGGCGCACCTGGTTCACCCAGTACTCCGGGGTGACCCAGTCCTCCCCGCCGACCAGGTCTCCGGTGACCGTGCTGATCGCGGGAAGCGTCGGCTGCCGGTAATCGATGGTGGCCGCGATCTCGGCGAACTCCGCCAGTATCGGCTCCATCAGCGGCGAGTGGAAGGCATGGCTCACCCGCAGTCGCGACACCCGGCGGTCCTGCTCCCGCGCACTCGCCATGGCCTGCTCGACCACGGCCTCGTCCCCGGAGATCACCACGGCGTCCGGGCCGTTGACCGCCGCGATCGCCAGCCACTCGCCGTCCAGGAGTGTGCCCAGGACCTCGACGGCCTCGGCCTCGGTGGCTTCGATGGCCGCCATCGCACCACCCGTGGGCAGCGCCTGCATCAGCCGTGCGCGGCCCGCGACCAGCCGGGCCGCATCGGCCAGTTCGAAGACACCCGCGGTGTACGCGGCGACGAACTCACCGACCGAGTGGCCGAACACCACATCCGGGCTCATGCCCCACGAGCGCAGCAGCTCGACCAGCGCCGTCTGGACCGCGAACAGCCCGGTCTGCGCGTAGCCGGTGCCGTCCAGCAGCCCGGCCTCGTACGAACCCTCCGGCGCGAAGAGCACCTCCCGCACGGGCACCTCGAAGCCCGGCTCGCCGCGCAATGCGGCGTCCAGCTGGGCGCAGACCTCGTCGAGGGCCTCTGCGAACACCGGGAATTGGCCGTACAGCTCGCGGCCCATGCCCGCGCGCTGGCTGCCCTGTCCGGTGAACATCCAGCCCGTACGGCCTTCGCCGGCGACGCCGGATATGACCGCGTCATCGCCGTCGGCGAACGCGGTGACGCCGGAGCGCAGGGCGTCGAGGTGGCCGCCCAGGACCACGGCGCGGTGTTCCAGCGTGGCGCGGGTGGTGCCCAGCGAGAAGCCGATGTCGAGCGGGGAGCCGTACCCGGCGTCGAGGAGAGCCGCGAGGCGACCGGCCTGGGCCCGCACCGCCTGCGCGGTGCGACCCGACAGCACCCAGGGCACGATCGGCAGCTCCGCCGACGGCTCCTCGACGGCGGCCGGTGCTGCCTGGGGGGCCTCTTCGAGGATGACGTGGGCGTTGGTGCCGCTGATCCCGAACGAGGAGATTCCGGCCCGGCGGGGACGGTCGCCCGACGGCCATTCCCGGGCCTCGGTCAACAGCCGTACCGCGCCCGATTCCCAGTCCACGCGGGAGGTGGGTTCGTCCGCGTACAGCGTCTTCGGCAGTCGCTGCTCCCGTAGCGCCAGGACCATCTTGATCAGTCCGGCGGCTCCGGCGGCGGCCTGGGTGTGGCCGAGGTTCGACTTCACCGAGCCCAGCCACAACGGCTCACCGCCGTCGCGGCCCTGGCCGTACGTGGCCAGCAGGGCCTGCGCCTCGATCGGGTCGCCAAGGCTCGTGCCGGTGCCGTGCGCCTCCACCGCGTCCACGTCGGCGGGCGACAGCCTGGCCGCGGCGAGGGCCTGGCGGATCACCCGCTGCTGCGACGGACCGTTCGGCGCCGTCAGGCCGTTCGACGCACCGTCCTGGTTGACCGCGCTACCGCGCACCACCGCCAGCACCGGGTGACCGAGGCGCTGGGCGTCGGAGAGACGCTCCAGCACCAGCACCCCGGCACCCTCGGACCAGCCGGTGCCGTCCGCGCCCTCCGCGAACGCCTTGCAGCGGCCGTCCGCCGCCAGCGCGCGTTGCCGGGAGAAGTCCACGAAGAGGTCCGGTGTCGCCATGACGGTGGCACCGGCGGCCAGGGCCATCCGGCACTCGCCCGCCCGCAGCGCCTGGGCGGCCAGGTGCAGGGCCACCAGCGCCGACGAGCAGGCGGTGTCCACCGTGACCGCGGGACCTTCCAGGCCCAGTGCGTAGGAGACCCGGCCTGACAGGACGCTGGCCGCGGACCCGGTGGTCACATATCCCTCGACGTCCGCGGCCGGGCCCCGCGCGGTGTGCTGGTAATCCTGGCCGTTGGTCCCGGCGAACACCCCGGTGGCCGAGCCGCGCAGCGACAGCGGGTCGACGCCCGCCCGCTCCAGCGCCTCCCACACGGTCTCCAGCAGCAGCCGCTGCTGCGGATCCATGGCCAGGGCCTCACGCGGCGAGATCCCGAACAGCTCCGCGTCGAACTCCGCCGCGTCGTGCAGGAATCCGCCGACACGGACGTACGACGTCCCCGAGTGGCCCGGGTCGGAGTGGAACAGCCCGTCGACGTCCCAGCCTCGGTCCGCGGGGAAGGGCGAGAGCCCGTCACGGGCCGTGGACAGCAGGTCCCACAGCTCTTCGGGCGAGGCGGCGCCGCCCGGGAAGCGGCAGCCCATGCCCACGATCGCGATCGGGTCGTCACCGGCACCCAGCGGCGCGAGTGCCGCGTCATTGTGCCCGGCCTCGTCGGCCGTCACGCCGAGCACCTGCCCGCGCAGGAAGGCCGTGAGCGCGGCGGGCGTGGGGTGGTCGAAGACCAGCGTGGTGGGCAGATGCAGGGCGGTGGCGGTGGCGAGCCGGTTGCGGAAGGAGACGGCGGTCAGCGAGTCGAAGCCGAGCTCCTTGAACGCCCGCGCCGGGTCGATGGTCGCCGGGGTGGCGTGCCCGAGCACGGCCGCGACCTGCGACAGCACGATGTCCAGCAGCATCCGGTCCTGCTCGGCGGCCGGGCGCTCCCGCAGCCGCCGCGCCAGCTCACCGCCCGCCGGGGCGGACAGGTCGGCGACCCGGGTACGTGCCTGGGCCGCGGCCTCGGAAAGCTCGGCGATCAGCGGGCCGGGGTGGGTGAAGGCCACCGAGGCCGCGAAGCGTTCCCAGTCGACGTCGACCACGACACGGGCCGCGCGGCCTTCGCCGAGCGCACTCCGCAGGGCGGCGATGGCCCGGTCCGGGTCCAGCAGGCGTACGCCCAAGCGGTGGAAGTGCTCCGCCACCCGACCGTCGGCGGCCATCCCGTCGCCGCTCCACGGGCCCCAGGCCACCGAAGTGGCCGGCATCCCCAGGCCACGCCGGTGGTGCGCCAGGGCGTCCACGTACGCGTTGGCGGCGCCGTAGGCCGCCTGGCCCGCGTTGCCCAGCACGCCCGTCATCGAGGAGAAGAGGACGAAGGCGTCGAGCTCCCGGCCGGCCGTCAGCTCGTGCAGATGGCGCGCGGCGTCCGCCTTCGCCGCGAGGACGCCGGCAAGCCGTTCCGGCGTCAGCTCGGTGGCCGGGCCGTCGTCGAGGACCCCGGCCGTATGGACGATTCCGGTCAGCGGCGCCTCCTCCGGAATGGCGTCCAGCACCTCCCGTACGGCCGCGCGGTCACCGACGTCGCAGGCCGCGAAGGCGACCTCGGCGCCCAAGCCGGCCAGCTCGCACCGGAGCTCGTCCGCACCGGGTGCCTCGGCGCCCCGACGGGACACCAGCAGCAGGCGTTCGGCGCCGGAAGAGGCCAGCCAGCGGGCCACATGCCCGCCCAGTGCGCCCGTACCGCCGGTCACCAGCACCGTGCCGCGCGGCCGCCAGGAATCCGTGTCGTCGCTCGCGGCCGTGTCGCGCACCAGCCGGGCCGCGAACACGCCCGACGGCCGCACCGCGACCTGGTCCTCGCCATCCGTCGCGGCGAGTACGGGCGCCAGTCGGGTGAGGCTGCGCTCGTCGGCGTCCTCGGGCAGGTCGATCAGCCCGCCCCACAGGTCCGGCTGCTCCAGCGCCACCGTACGGCCCAGACCCCACAGCTGGGCCCCCGCCGGATTCGCCAACCACTCACCCGAACCGAGCGACACCGCGGAGCGGGTGACACACCACACGCGCGCCCTCGTCCCGGAATCGGCCAGTGCCTGCACCAGAAGCAGCGTCGTGACCGTGCTCGTCAGCAGGGACACCACACCCGTGGGCTCGGCGTCCTCGGCGCGGAACCGGGTGGCCAGCGACTCCCGGGTGTCTGCGTCGGCCACCGGAACGACGATCACTTCCGCGCCGGACGCCCGCAACGCCTCGACCACATCGTCGTATGCGGCGCCGGTCTCCCGCGGGACCGCCACCAGCCAGGTGCCCGACAGCCGGGCGGTGGCCCGGCGTGGCACGGGCTTCCACGTGATCCGGTACCGCCAGCCCGCCAGCTCGGACCGCTCCCGCTGCCGCTTGCGCCAGTCGGACAGCATCGGCAGCACCGCGTCCAGCGGCGCGGCCGGCCCGACGCCGAGCCGGCCGGCCAGCGCATCGGCGTCGCCCCGCTCGACCAGATCCCAGAAGGCGGCCTCGCCACCGTCGGCCGTGCCGGGCCCGTCCCGCCTCGCGACGGCCAGGTCCGGCAGCCAGAACCGCTGCCGCTGGAAGGCGTACGTCGGCAGGTCCACCCGCCGCGCACCGGTCCCGGCGAAGTACGCGCCCCAGTCGACCTCGGCTCCGCGTACGAACAGCTCGGCCACCGCCGTCAGCACGGTCCTGGCCTCGTCGCACCCCTCGCGCAGCGCGGACACCGCCGCGACGTCCAGGGCGGACTGGGCGAGTGTGGTGAGGACCGGGTCGGGGCCGACCTCCAGCAGGCGGGTGACGCCCTGTGTGCGGGTGGCGTTCTCAAGGGCGTCGTGGAAGCGGACCGGACGGCGTACCTGGCGCACCCAGTAGTCGGGGGTCGCCCAGTCCTCTTCGCCGACCAGCTCACCGGTGACCGTGCTGAGGGCCGGGAGATGCGGCTGCCGGTAGGTGATGCCCGCCGCGATCTCGGCGAACTCCGCCAGCATCGGCTCCATCAGCGGCGAGTGGAACGCGTGGCTCACCCGCAGCCGGGACGCCCGGCGGTCCTGTTCACGGGCGGTGGCCATGGCCTGTTCGACCGCGTCCTCGTCACCGGAGACCACGACCGACCTCGGGCCGTTGACGGCCGCGATCGCGATGTGCGCGCCCAGCCCGGTGAGGATCTCGGCGACCTCGTCCTCGGATCCCTCGATGGCCGCCATCGCCCCGCCGACGCGTCGCCCACCACCGCCTTCGGCGGAATCGCCTCCCGAGCCCCCGGCATTCGAGGGGAGCGCCTGCATGAGCCGGGCACGGCCTGCCACCAGCCGGGCGGCGTCGGCCAGTTCGAAGACACCCGCGGTGTACGCGGCGACGAACTCACCGACCGAGTGTCCCAGCACCACATCCGGGGCGGTTCCCCACGACCGCAACAGTTCCACGAGCGCGACCTGGACGGCGAACAGTGCCGTCTGGGCGTAGCCGGTGTGGTCCAGCAGTTCCGCCTCGGCGGAGCCCGCCGCCGCGAACAGCACCTCCCGTACGGGGACCGGGAACTCCGTGGCGCCGTCCAGCGCGGCCTGGAGGTGTTCGCACACCTCGTCCAGGGCCTCGGCGAAGGCCGGGTAGACGCCGTACAGTTCGCGCCCCATGCCGATGCGCTGGCTGCCCTGTCCGGTGAACATCCAGCCCGTACGGCCCTCCGTGACCACGCCGGAGACCATGAAGGCACCATCGTGGGCGCGTGTCGAGACACCCGCTCGCAGGGCGTCGTAGTCCGTGCCCAGCACCACCGCGCGGTGCTCGAACGCCGCGCGCGTGGTCGCCAGCGACAGGCCGAGGTCGGCGGCGGAAGCGCCGGGCTCCCCGTCGAGGAACGCCGCGAGCCGTGCGGTCTGCGCCCGTACGGCCTGCTCGCTGCGGCCGGACAGCACCCAGGGCACCACAGGTGCCGTCCAAGGCCGCTCCTCCGCGACACCGGCGGGCTGCTCGGCCTCGGGGGCTTGTTCGATGATGGTGTGGGCGTTGGTGCCGCTGATGCCGAACGACGACACCCCCGCCCGCCGGGGGCGGCCGGCCTCCGGCCACGCCACGGGCTCGGTCAGCAGCCGTACGGTGCCGGCCGACCAGTCCACGTACGGGGTGGCCTCGTTGATGTGCAGCGTGCGCGGCAGCACGCCGTTCCGCATCGCCAGCACCATCTTGATGACGCCGGCCACGCCCGCCGCCGCCTGGGTGTGCCCGACGTTGGACTTGAGGGAGCCCAGCCACAGCGGCTGTTCCTCGTCCCGTCCGCTTCCGTACGCGGAGATGATGGCGTCGGCTTCGATCGGGTCGCCCAGGGTGGTACCGGTCCCATGGGCCTCGACGGCGTCGACCTCCGCCGGGTTGAGCCCGGCGTTGGCGAGGGCCTGGCGGATCACTCGCTGCTGTGAGGGGCCATTGGGGGCGGTCAGGCCGTTGGACGCGCCGTCCTGGTTGACCGCGCTGCCCCGTACGACGGCCAGCACGTGGTGGCCGCGGCGGCGGGCGTCGGAGAGGCGTTCGACGAGCAGCATGCCCGCGCCTTCGGCCCAGCCGGTGCCATCGGCGGCCGCGGCGAAGGGCTTGCAGCGGCCGTCGGCGGCCAGGCCACGCTGCTGACTGAACTCGACGAACATGCCGGGGGTCGACATGACCGTCGCACCGCCCGCCAGCGCCATGTCGCACTCGCCCTGGCGCAGGGCCTGGCAGGCGAGGTGCAGGGCGACCAGGGACGACGAGCAGGCAGTGTCAACGGTGACCGCCGGTCCTTCGAAGCCGAAGGTGTAGGCGAGGCGGCCGGAGGCGACGCTGTTGGACGTGCCGGTCAGGGCGTGCCCTTCGGTGCCTTCTGCCGCCTCGTGCAGGCGCGGGCCGTAGTCGTTGTGCATGACCCCGGCGAAGACACCGTTCGCCCTGCCCCGCTGGGACGCGGGATCGATCCCTGCGCTTTCAAAGGCTTCCCAGGCGGTCTCCAGCAGCAGCCGCTGCTGCGGGTCCATGGCGAGGGCCTCACGCGGGGAGATCCCGAAGAAGTCCGCGTCGAATTCGGCGGCTTGGTGGAGGAAGCCGCCGTGCCGGGTGGTGGACTTGCCCGGACGGCCCGGAGCGGTGTCGTACAGGTTGTCGGTGTCCCAGCCGCGATCGGCTGGGAACGGGGAGACCGCGTCGCCTCCAGCGGTGACGAACCGCCACAGCTTCTCCGGGGAGTCCACGTCTCCGGGAAGCCGGCAGCTCATGCCGACGATGGCGATGGGTTCGTCGGCGGCGGGGATGGCGGCGGTCGGTGCGGTGGGGGCCTGCGGCGATTCGGCGGTCAGCGACGCGAGGTGGCCGGCGAGCGCGGTGGGGGTGGGATGGTCGATGGCCACGGCGGTCTTGAGCCGTAGTCCGGTCGCGGTGGTGAGCTGGTTGCGCAGTTCGACCAAGGTGAGCGATTCGAGGCCCAGTTCCTTGAAGGTGAGGCCGGGCTGGACCGCTTCCGGTGAGGGGTAGCCGGCGACGGCGGCGACATGGGCTCGGACCAGTTCCAGCGCTGTCCGTTGCCGCTTCGCCCGGGACAGGCCGGCCGTCCGGTGTGCCCAGGACCGTCCGTCGGATTCGGCGTGTTCGAGGGCGTCGGCGGCGTCGGGGGACTCGACGGGTACGGCGTCCGCGTGGCCGGCGGCGGTCGGTAGCCGGAGGGCCGGGCCGTCGGCCGTGGCGGTCTCGGACAGCCAGTAGCGCCGGCGCTGGAAGGCGTAGGTCGGCAGCGGGACCCGGCGGGGGCTCCGGTCGGTGAGCACGGTGGCGAACACGGCGGCCCAGTCGACGGTGGAGCCGTGGACGTGTGCTGTGGCGAGCGAGGTGACGAACCGGTCGAGGCCGCCCTCGCCACGGCGGAGCGAGCCCACGTAGACGGCCTCGTGACCGGCGGCTTCCGCGGTTTCGCCCACCCCCGTCCCCAGGACGGGGTGCGGGCTCATCTCGATGAAGATCCGGTGGCCCTGGCCGAGGAGTCCCTCGACGGCCTGGTCGAAGCGGACGGTGTGCCGCAGGCTGCTGTACCAGTACCCGGCGTCCAGTGCCGAGGGGTCGAGCGGTCCGCCCTCCATCGACGAGTGGAACGGGATGTCCGTCGGGGTCGGTGTGATGTCGGGCAGCGTGTCCAGGAGTCTGGTACGGATCTCCTCCATCTGGGTGGAGTGCGATGCGTAGTCGACCGGGAGCCTGCGGGTCCGGACGCGGTCGGCGGCCAGCGTCCGCACGAGGTCGTCCAGTGCTTCCGGCTCGCCGGAGACGACCACGGAGCCGGGGCCGTTGACCACGGCGACGGACAACCGTGGGCCCCACGGCTCCAGCCTGCCGGTGATCTCGTCAAGGGGAAGCGCGACGGACACCATGCCGCCCCGGCTCGCGAGGTCCGCGAGCACCTGACTGCGCAGGGCCACCACGCAGGCGGCGTCCTCCAGGGAGAGGGCGCCCGCCACGCAGGCGGCGGCGATCTCGCCCTGGGAGTGGCCGACCACGGCCGCGGGCTCGACCCCGTACGAGCGCCAGAGGGCGGCCAGGGAGACCATCACCGCCCACAGCACGGGCTGGACCACGTCGACGCGGTCCAGCCCGGGGGCGCCCGGCACCCCGCGCACGACGTCCTCCGGGGACCACGGCACATGAGGGGCGAGCGCGTCGGCGCACTCCCGCATGCGGGCGGCGAAGACCGGGGAGGAGTCGAGCAGTTCGACTGCCATGCCGGCCCACTGCGAGCCCTGGCCCGGGAAGACGAAGACCGCCCGGTCACCGGCCGGTCCTGTGCCGCGTAGGACACCGGGGGCGGTGCCACCGTCGGCTAGGGCGTCCAGGCCCCGCAGGAAGCCGCCACGGTCGGTGGCGAGGACGGCCGCACGGCAGGGGAAGTCGGCGCGGGTGGTGGCCAGGGAGAAGCCGAGGTCGGACGGTTCCAGCTCGGCGTGGTCCCGGACGTGCGCCCGCAGCCGCCTGGCCTGGGCGCTCAGGGCGGTCCGGGTCCTGCCGGAGATCACCCAGGGGAGGGAGGGACGCGACTCGTCGGTGGCGGCGGCGGTGCTCCCGACGAGTTCTGCCGGCGCGGACCGCGACGGAAGGAGAGCGGCCGGGCGGTCCTGGGCGGCGGGGCCTTCGGCAAGGATCAGGTGGCAGTTGGTACCGCCCATGCCGAAGGCGCTCACGCCGGCCACGAGCGGCCGTTCGGGGTGCTCCCATGCGCCCAGTTCGCGCTGCACGCGCAGGCGCAGCGTGTCGAGGGGGATGGCGGGGTTGGGGGTTTCGTGGTTCAGGCTCGGTGGCAGCTCGCGGTGGCGGATGGCGAGCGCCGTCTTGATGAGCCCGACTATTCCGGCAGCGCCTTCGAGGTGGCCGACGTTGGTCTTGGCGGAGCCCACGGCGAGCGGGCGGTCGGCGGGACGGGCGGCTCCCAGGACCGCGCCGAGGGCGGCTGCCTCGACGGGGTCGCCGGCCTTGGTCCCGGTGCCGTGCAGTTCCACGTACTGGACCTGTGCCGGGTCCACTTCGGCCCGCTCGTAGGCCAGGCGGAGGACCTCCTGCTGGGCGTGGGGGTTCGGCGTGGTGAGACCGTCACCACCGCCGTCGTTGTTGACCTCGCTGCCGAGGATCACGCAGTGGATGGAGTCGCCGTCGGCCAGCGCCTTCTTCAGGGGTTTGAGGACGACCAGGCCGCCGCCCTCGCCCCGGACGTAGCCGTTGGCCCGGGCGTCGAAGGTGAAACACCGGCCGTCGGGCGACAGGCCGCCGAACTTCTCGACGGCGGCGGTGCCGTCGGCGAGCAGGTTCAGGTTGACACCGCCCGCGATGGCCAGGGTGGAGGTGCCTGTGCGCAGGCTCTCGCAGGCCAGGTGTACGGCGACGAGCGACGACGACTGGCCGGTGTCCACGGTCAGGCTCGGCCCGTGCAGGCCCATGAAGTAGGAGACGCGGTTGGCGATGATGCTGCGGTGGAGGCCGGTCAGGCTGTGCCGGGTGAGGGCGTCGGTCCCCTGCCGGCGGCTCAGTGTGGCGTAGTCGTCCGCGATGGCGCCCACGAAGACGGCGCAGTCGCTGCCCCTGAGCGTTCCGGGAACGATTCCCGCGTCCTCCAGGGCCTCCCAGCTGAGTTCCATGGTCAGCCGTTGCTGCGGGTCCATCGTGGTGGCTTCGCGCGGTGAGATTCCGAAGAAGCCCGGGTCGAACCGGTCGACGTGGTCGAGAAACCCGCCCCAGCGGATGCCGGACGTCCCGGGGCCCGAGGCGTGTGATTCCCATCGGCCGGGCGGCGCCTCCTCGATGGCGCTCACGCCGGACCGCAGGGCCTGCCAGAACGCTTCCGGGTCCGCCGCCTTCGGCAGGCGGCAGGCGAGTCCCACGACGGCGATCGCGTCGTCCGGCGGTGTGCCGGCGTCGGCGGACACGGCGGTTTCCGGATCCCGGGCCGTCGGCTCCCCTGTCCGGTTCGCGCGTCCCGTGCCGGACTCGTCCGTCGACTGCCCCGGAAGTCCGGCCGGTGGTTGCTTCGGCAGATTCATCAGCAGTTCCATCGGATCGGTGCCGGTCCCCCCGAGGACGGCGGCCCAGTCGGGCGTACCGCCGGCGGCGTAGTACTCCGCCACGGCGTGCAGGAAGCGGGCCGGGCCGCTCTCGCCGCACCGCAGGGTCGCCCGGGCGACCGCGAGCCTGCCGGATCGTTCGATGGCGGTTTCGAGTTCGGAGGTCAGCAGCGGGTGCGGGCCGACTTCGAGGAAGTAGCTGTGGCCGTCTTCGAGCGCGGCCGCGATGGCGTCCTGGAACCGGCCGGGCTCGCCCGGATTCCGGATCCCACGGGCGGCGTCCGGTCCGTGGCCTTGCCACCGGCCGCCGGTGGCGGAGGAGTAGAACGGGACACGGGCGCCGCGCGGTGTGATGTCCGCCAGGCCGGCGCGGCCGTCGCCCGGTGTCCGCGGCTGGTCCGCTCCTGCGATCACGCGGGCGCTGTCGTCGAGCGACAGCAGGCCCGCGACGTGACCCGCGGCGATCTCGCCGGGGCCGATTCCGGCCACCGCGCCGGGTTCCACCCCGGCGGCCCGCCACATCGCGGCCAGCGACACCATCACCGAGAACACGGCGGCGGACTCCGCGGCGCCGGGGGGCGTGGGCGCGGGTGCGTCGTCGCACCGCCCGGTCGGCGTTTCCAGGATGTTCAGCGTGTCCGGCAGCGGCCGGCCCAGGTACGGGGCGAACGCTTCGGCGCACTCCCGCAGCCGGGCGGCGAAGACCGGTGAGCACTCCGCCAGTTCGCGTGCCATGCCGGGCCGCGGGGAGCCGTGCCCGGGGAAGACGAACACGGGGCCGCCCGGCTCGCCCGGGTGACTGCCCTCGGTGACCTGGGGCGCCGCGGTGCCCGCGACGAGGGCGTCGAGACCGGCGAGGAATGCGTCCGGCTCCTCGCCGACGATCACGGCCCGGTACGGCAGGGTGCCGGAGGTGGTCCGCAGCAGGCCCTGCCCGACAGCTTCGGGATGCCACCCCACACGCTCGTCCAGCCAGGTGCGGAGCACACGGGCCTGGTCCCGTACCGCGTCCGCGTCGCGCCCGGAGAGCACCCAGGGCCGGGGCAGGCCCGCCCCTGAGAACAGGGGGGCAGGCGAGGTGGTGCGAGCGTGATCGGACACGTCTTCTCCCGCTGTGTAGGGGCGGAGCCGGGGTGAACGGTGAGGGTGGCTCCTGGCCCGTACGGTCGCCGCCCATGCGGGCGCGCGGATGCCAGGGGGTGGTCGCCGATGGCGAGAATCACCCGGTGCTGTCCGATTATCCGGACGGCCGACTCGTGGATTCCCTACAAGGAATTGAGCGGCACTAAGGAAAACCTTGTTCCGAACTCAGTAGCGAGAGGGGAATTGGCCGCCTGGGCGACGACGTGGAGGGAGTGAGTCAGGAGGCCAGGCGCTCAAGATGAGCCACGGCGACCTCGACACCGGGCAGTGCGAGCATCTCCTTTTGAGCGCGGTGCGCCACGGCGGTCACCGGCGGGTCGTCGAGCAGTCGGTGGCACGCCTGCGCCATCGCCTCCGGGCCGCGCTCGGACACGTGCGTGCCGAGGCCGAGCTCCGCCACCCGCTCGGCGTTGTACTTCTGGTCGCCGAACATGGGCCGTACGGCCATCGGCACTCCGGCGCGTACGGACTCCCGGATGCTGTTGTAGCCGCCGTGGGTGAGGAACAGCGCCGCCCGTTCCAGCAGAAGCTGCTGCGGGAAGCGGTCGACCACCCGCACGTTGTCCGCGGCCAGGCCCTCGTCCACCGGCATGCCGAGGGTGGACACCACGGCCGAGCAGTCCACGGTGGACAGCGCCCGGACGACGGTGTTCAACGGTTCGGCCGGATCGTACTCGGGGACGGGAGCGCCGATCTGCCGGGCCTTGTCCAGGAAGCCCAGTACGGTGCCGGGCAGTCCGGTGCCCAGTGACGCGAGGACCAGCGGCCGGTCGGCGGGCAGCTCGTGCAGCCAGTCGGGCAGGGTCTCGCCGCGGGTGACGGTGCGCGGCTGCCGGTAGGCCACCGCCTCGGGGGCGAGGGGGCGGGCAAAGGAGTACGTCACCGGCATGCAGTCGAACCGCCCGTGCCGGTACACCGACACCGGGTCGTCCGCCGGGGGCAGGCCGGCCTCCCGGCGACGGTCGTTCAGCATCGGCAGAATCAGCTCGGGGTCGAGGAACTGCCCGGAGCCCGACGGGGCCGGGACGTGCGGGACGCCCAGCGCCTCCGCGGCGAGCAGGGCGGCGAACTCATAGCCGTCGCGGAGGATGACGTCGGGCCGGAAGTCGCGGGCGATCGGCAGCAGCAGGCCGTACGCCTCGTGGAGCTGGGGACCGCAGCCCAGGGTGGCCCACAGGTCGTGGGCGAAGCGGCTGAACTCCGCCGGGATCGGCAGCCTGCCCTCCAGGAGCAGCCGCATGCCCTGCTGGGTGATGTCGGTGAACACCCCCGTCACCCGCGCGGCCTCGCCGTCGAACACGGGCACCAGCTGGGCCGCGGTGACCACGAGGACGTCGTGCCCGGCCTCCGCGAGCGCGCGCACCAGCGGAAGCGAGGCACGCGCGTGCGAGGTCGATCCGGTGATACTGCACAGAACCCTCATCGGGGGCGAACCTTTCCTTGAACCGGGAACGAAGGTGGGCCGGGGGTGTGGCCCTTCAGCGAGGCTCGGGCAGCGGAAGCCCGGGGGCGGAGTGCACGACCGGGCGTACGCCTACTCCGTGCCAGGCGATCCGGGCCGCGCGCAGCGATTCGGGGTCGAGGTGGTTGCGGGTGTCCACGATCACCGCCCGGTCCAGGACGGCGGCCATGCGGCCCCAGTCCAGGTCACGGAATTCCGGCCATTCGGTGAACAGCACCAGGCCCGCCGCACCCTTGGCCGCCTGGTACGGGTCGTCGACGACGGTGACGCCGGGCACCGGCTCCACCGGTCGGCTGCCCGCACTCAGCGCCGGGTCGTAGGCGACGAGTTCGGCTCCGAGCCGGGACAGCTCCTGGGCGATGGCGATCGCCGGGGAGTCCCGCAGATCGTCGGTACCCGCCTTGAAGGTGAGCCCGAGTACACCGAGCCGGACGCCGTCGAGCGGGGCCGCGGAGTCGGTGCCGCAGACTCGCGCGATCTTGTCGGTGATGCGCTCGCGCTGGTGGACGTTGACGTCGATGGCGGCACGCAGCAGCCGGAAGTCGATGTCCGCGGACTCGGCGGTCCTGAGCATGGCGCGGGTGTCCTTGGGCAGGCACGAGCCGCCCCAGCCGGGGCCGGGCCGCAGGAACGCGCCGCCGATCCGGTGGTCCTTGCCCAGGGCGGTGGTGACCTGCCCGATGTCGGCACCCACCCGCTCGCACAGTTCCGCGATGACGTTGACGTAGGACAGTTTCACCGCGAGGAAGCAGTTCGCCGCGTACTTGATCAGCTCGGCGCTCGCGGCGTCGGTGATCACCGTCGGGGCGTCCAGCTTCGCGTAGAGGGCGGCCACGTGCTCGGCGGCCTCGCGGGACTCGGCCCCGACGACGACGCGGTCGGGGTGCAGGAAGTCGTGTACGGAGGTGCCCTCACGCAGGAACTCCGGGTTGCTCACCACCTGTACGTCCGGGCGGCCGAGCCGCCGGGTCAGCCGCGCCGCGGTGCCCACCGGCACGGTGGACTTGGTGACCAGTACGCAGCCGGGACGCAGCCGGTCCCGGATCTCATCGATGACCGCGTCCACCGCGGTCATGTCCAGATCCCCGTCCTGGCTCATCGGTGTGCCGACGCAAGAGAACACCGTCTCCGCCTCGCGTACCGCTTCCCCGGCGCCCAGGACGAAGGTCAGCAGGCCGGAGTCGAGGCCGGCGCGCACGAGTTCGGGGAGGGACTCCTCCAGGATCGTCACCTCGCCGCGGGACAGCCGCTCGACCTTGGCCGGGTCCATGTCCGCACACACCACTCGGTGCCCCATTGAGGCCAGACAGGCACCGGCGGTCAGCCCTACGTAGCCGGTGCCGATGACGGCGATGTTGTGCCGGCGCACGGGCAGCCACCTCGCTTTCTCGGGGGTCGGGTCCGGGGTCAACAGTTTTCGCGGGCGAGCAGGGCGCTGATCGATTCCGCGGCGCGGACAGCCAGGGCCACGCTGGTCAGCGTCGGGTTGACGGCGGTGGAGGTGGGGATGACTCCGTTGCCGCCGACGTAGAGGTTCTCGAACCCCCACACGCGGGAGTACGAGTCGCAGACCGAGGTGCCGTCGTCCGCCGCGCCCATGCGGACCGTCCCCTGGTAGTGCTTGGAGCTGCCGGCCGGGAACAGTTCCGGTTCGTTGCCGGGCAGGAAGTCGCCCAGCCTGGCCGCGATCTTCTCCTGGTCGGCCCGGGCGCGTGCGATCCCCTCACGGTCGCGCTCGGTCAGCGAGTAGTGGATGGTCATCTTCGGCATCCCGTAGGCGTCGGCCTCGGTGGTGGAGAACTCCACCCGGTCGCTCGCCTGGATCTCCTTGGCCCCGTACCAGACCATGCCGACGAACAGCTCCGGATCGACGCCGTCGATCGGCGAGGTGTCCAGCGTCATGACCTGCCCGTGGCTCGTCCTGCCGGGGTCGGCGAACGGCACCCAGAACCGGCCGGTCTCCAGGTCGCGGATGTCGCCGGTGAAGTCCACCGAGCCGCGCGCCTCGATCCCGGCGGCGGGACCGTCCTTGACCTGCACGGAACTCACCGTCTTGGGCTGGTCGTTGAGGTAGCGGCCGAGCGCGTGCGGCCGGATGCCGGAGGCCCACAGCAGCTGCGGGGTGCGCAGCGCGTCCGCGGCCACCGCCACGGCTCGGGCCGCCACCTTGAACTCCGCGCCGCTGGGCAGGTGTTGCAGCACCGCACCGACGGCCCGGCCGTCCTCGAACAGCACGCGGCGGCAGATGGTGTCCGCCGCGATCCCGAACCGGCCGTCGCCACCGTGGGCGAGCGGCCCGAGGACCACGTCCGGGCCCGCCCATCGCGGCAGCGCCCCGGAGCGCGGGGTGCAGGCGAGCGGCATGGGCTGGACGTGCCTGCCGTCGGGGTAGTCGCCGTCGAACAGTTCGCTCAGCGTCTTGAGTACGAGCTGACCGCCCGCGGTGTCCTCGAAGGCATTCTGGGTGACCGAGAGGAGGTCCTCGGCCACCCCCAGCGCGGCGTCGAGTTCCTCGTCGGGAAGGAACGGGACGCGCTCGCTGTCGAGCGGACGCGGGGCGGTGCACGCCCAGTGGACACCCATGCCGCCGATGTTGCTGGACATCACCGCGGCGGGCATGCCCTCCTGTTCCGGCTGCTCCTCACGCCGTGGTGCGACCAGGTGCGTGCCGCGGTCGGCGTACTTCTTGACCAGCGCCTGGTCCTCGCCCGGCGCGGTCCGGGGATCGCGCCCCTGGGACTTGGCCTGCAACTCCCCCCGCTCCTGGGCGGGGAGGTTGCTCAGGTGCAGACCGGCTTCCTCGGTCAGGCGCGGGCCCAGGTCGGCCATGAGGATCCGCGCGGACGGGACCGCTTCGTGGACTCTGCGAGCGATGGCCGATCCCACGGGGCCGCTACCGACGACGAGCAGGTCGACTTCGGTGGGGAGTTCGGGTCGGCTCATGCTTGCGCGCTCCTTGTCCTCGTCCTGGGTGCTGAGTGCTGGGTGCTGTGTGCTGAGTGCGGTATGCCGGGCCTCGTCCTGGCCCTGGCGCTGCGCATCCGGCCGGAACGGATCAGGCCGTGGACCGGACGGCCGTGTAGTACGCGCGGATCGTCTTGAGGAACTCGGGGTTCATCCGGGCCTTGGCGAGGATCTCGGCGGGCGGCGTGTAGTCGTCGTCCACCTCGTCGGCGAACTTGGCGTAGTCGGAGCGCAGTTGGGCCTCGATGACCTTCGGCCAGGCGTTCGGGATGGTCCACTCGTCCTCGTAGCCGGTGCCGAGCAGGTGCACCACGGCGGTGTCCACGATGTCCGCACGGCTCTGCGCCTGGATCGGCGCGCGGACCGGGCTGAACGTGCCCAGGTCGTGCTCCGGCTCCTCGCCGAGCAGACGGCGGGTCATCTCCTGGGCGAGCAGCGGTGACAGGTGGAGGCCGTCGCGGTAGGTGCCGGTCATCATCCACAGGCCGTCCAGACTGGTCTCGCCGATGAGCGGGAAGCCGTCGAAGGCCACGGGGCGGTTGCCGACCTGGACCTTCGCCATGCCACTGGCGTCGAGGTCCCTGCGCAGCTGGCGCAGTGCGCAGTGCAGCAGGAAGGTGGTGTCGCGGATGCTCGGCGCGTCCGCCGGCTCCGGCTCGATCGCGTTCGTGGCGCCGAGATAGACCTCGCCGCGGCCGCGCGGCACCAGGTGCAGGCCGCAGGCGAAGGCGCGGTTCGGCGTGCGCAGCACGCTGGTCGGGGCGGGCTTGTCCGGGTCGATGCGGGCCACGACGGAGACGCCGACTCCGGCGCACAGCCGCGGTATGCGGGCGGCGACGCCGGGCACGGTGTCGAGCAGGGCCTGGGTGGCGGCGCCGGCGGCGAGCACCACCTGGCCGGCGGAGACGGTGTCGCCCGTGGTGAGCCGGACTCCGGCGATCTTGCCGCCGGAAGTCACCAGCTCCTCGCCGAACCCGGCGACCAGCACGCCGCCGGCCTTGACGTACGCGTCTTCGAGCCGCTCCAGCAGACCGTTCGCGTTCACCGCGTGCTCACCGGGTACGAACATGCCCATCAACGGGCGGGTGGTCGGGTTGGGGTCGAGCCACTCGATGTCGGCCGGGTCGATGTCCTCGTACGGCTCCTTGTACTGCTCCAGGGTCTCCCGGATGGCTGTGTAGTTGGCGGAGTCGATGCCGGGGACGCCGACGGAGTTGAGCAGCATGACCGTGCCGTCGGCGACGCGGAGGTCCTCGGTCTTCCCGGTGTCCTCGGCGAGCCCGGCGAGCCAGTCGGCCCAGAGCTTGCTCGCCTGTACGCCGAGGTCGAGCTTGGCGCGGCCCTGTTCGCTCTTGAGGAGCGTCGTGGTCACCTCGCCGAACGTGCCGAGCATGGCACCCGCAGCGGTGGAGGCGGCCCACGGCCGGTCTCCCCGGCCGAGCACGGCGACCCTGGTGCCGCGCCGGGCGAGGGTCAGGCCCAGGGACAGGCCGAGCACACCGTTGCCGACGACAAGGACTTCGAAAGTACGGCCTGCCGGGTTTTCGCTAGTCATCGCTTGAGTCTTCCCATCCTGTGAAACCGCCGCTCAGGGCATGGTTGTTCGGGGGCATCCGGTGTGTGTCAGGGCTGTCCTGCGCCGCTGCGCGGAAGTTCGGCGAGGACTTTGGCCACGCCCTCCACGACGTCATCGATCTCCTGGTCCCCGCCCAGCAGGACCTGGTGCGGGATCATGAGTCCGCGATGTCCGAGCCGCTCCGCGTTCGGGCAGCGCCGGGCGATGTCCTCGACCGCTTCGTCGCCGGTCCTGGCGGTCCAGAACGCCTCGGTGCGGTGGATCGCCGGGTTGCCGCCGAAGGCGGGGATGCCCTCCGCGAGCAGGGCGTGGGCCACGGTGTCCCGGTCCAGGCCGCCGAGTTCCCCGGGGTCCAGGACGAACATGGTCATGTAGTGCGGATTGACGGTGCACCGTTCGTCGCGCCCCTGGGGGATGACCCCGGGGATGCCGGACAGTGCCGCGGCGAGCTTCTCGTGCTGCCGCTCGCGTTGCTCCGTCTGCGCGGCGAGGCGGCCGAGCTGCACCCGGAGCACAGCCCCGGTGAGCTCGGGCATACGGAAGTTGGACGAGGCGGTGCGCAGGCTCAGGTCGCGGGCCCGGCCGCAGTTGTGGCGCGTGCGCGCCTCCTGGTAGCTCTCCTCGGTCGGCAGCAGCAGGGCGCCGCCCTCGCCGGCGGTCACGACCTTGGTCTCCTGGAAGGAGAAGGTGGCCATGGAGCCGAGCTCGCCGAGCCCCCGGCCGCGCCACCTGGCGCCGTGCGCCTGCGCCGCGTCCTGGATCACCGTGATCCCACGGGGGTCCGCCCAGGCGGTGATGGCGTCCATGTCGGCGATGTGGCCGCCGATGTGGACCGGGATGACCGCCCGGGTGCGTTCGGTCGCCACCGCTTCGAGTCCGGCGGGATCCAGGCAGAAGGTGACGGGGTCCACGTCCACCGGCACAGGGATCCCGCCACGGCGCTGGACCGCGGTGGAGGTGGCGATGAACGTGTACGCGGGCACGATCACCTCGTCACCGGGCCGCAGCCCGATGACCTCCAGCGCGAGTTCGAGAGCATGTGAACCGTTGGTCACCGCGAGCGCGGCGGGCGCGTCATGGAACTCGGCGAACTCTCTTTCGAAGAGGTCCACTTCCTTGCCGCCGTGGCGCCACCAGGACCCCTGGTCCAGCGCCCGCACCACGGCTGCGCGCTCCGAGTCGTCGAACCGCGGCCAGTCAGGAAAGGGCGCGGTGCGCACTTTCGGCCCGCCGTTCATGGCCAGCATGAGCGTTTCCTCCTCGGTGCGGTGCGACTGTCCGGGTGGTCAGACGGGGACGGTGCCGAAGGCGCCGCGGGTGCCGAAGGGGTCGAGCTGCATGTCGAGCCCGCACTCCTCCTTCCACCGCTCGGTGATCTCCTTGCCCCCGGCGCGGTTCACGTCGTCGAGCAGCACGCTCGCCCCGGGGGCGAGGAAGTCCCACAGCACCGGGACCGCGGGGTAGCGGGCCATCGTGCGCCCCCGCTCCCAGCCGGGCGGCCCGTCCACCAGCAGCAGGTCGACCAGGCCGTGCTTCTCGGTGTACGCCCCGACCTCTTCGGTGACCGTCTTGGGCGCGTACCAGTCCACGTCCTTCACCGCGGCGGGGTGCTCCTCCAGCGGCGCGTGGATGACCGTCGCCACCTCGGAGAGGCCCTCGGCGGCCAGCTGCGTGGTGACCCGGGCGGCCCACTCCCCGTCGTGCTCCAGCGACAGCATGGTGCCGTACCCACGCTGCGCCATCATCCGTGCGAACATCACCGTCGAGGTGCCGCTGCCGCACTCCAGGAGGACCTTGCGGTCCCGCAGGGCGATGTCGTCCAGCACCTTGATCATGGCGCTCGGCCGCAGTGAAACCACGGAGAACGGCAGGTACGGGCCGTTGTTCAGCAGCGGGGACAGTCGTATCCACGAGGCCAGGTCGTAGAATGCCTGCAGGAACTGCGCTTCCATCCGCCCGTCTCCAATCTTTCGTAAGGTGAATCGGCCGTGTTCCGTGTGTCAGCCGACGAGTCGTGCGAGATGGTCGACGGCGGCGTCCACCGGAGGGAGCGAGAGCATGCGCCGCTGGGCCTTACGCGCCTGCTGGGCGAACCTCGGGTCCTCCAGCAGCCGGGTGCAGGTCTCGGCGACGGCGTCCGCGTTCGCCGCGGGGACGCGTAGCCCGAGCCCGAGTTCCTCGACCCGGTTGGCGTTGTGCAGCTGGTCGCTGACCTCGGGGAGCACGGCCATCGGCACGCCGGCCCTGACCGCTTCGCGGACACTGTTGTAGCCGCCGTGGGTGAACAGCAGCTGCGCGCTCTCCAGCAGCAGCGGCTGCGGGATGCGCTCGAAGACCCGTATGTTGTCGCCGACGACGTCCTGGTTGAGCGGCATGCCACGGGTGGCGACGATCGCGGTGCAGTCCACTTCGGACAGTCCCTTGACGATCGCGTTGAGGGGGTTGGCGTCGCCCTGCATCAGGGCGTTGACCATGACGGCGGGATCGACTTGGACGCCGCCCATACCCTCGAACATGTGCCCGGCGACCAGTCCGTCGAAGAACAGGCCCAGGATGCGCGGGAACACACTGCTGGACATCACCGAGGCGAACACGTTGGTGCTGGACACCACGACCAGCGGGCGGTCGGTGGGGATGTCCTGAAGCCACTCGGGCCCGGTCTCGTCGCGGACGATGCTCGACGGCTGCTGGTAGGCGAAGGTGTCCGGGATGTCGTAGGTGCTGAAGGAGTAGTCCGGCGGCATGCAGTCGAAGCGGCCGTTGGCGTAGATGGCCTCCGGCTCGGCCCCGGCGGGCAGGCCCAGCTCCGTGCGGCGCTCGTTCAGCTCCGCCAGCACCAACTTGGGGTCCAGGTACTGCCCGCCGCCCGATGGGGCGGTGACGTGCGGGATGCCGAGCGTCTCGGCGACCAGGTAGCCGGCGAACTCGACACCGCTGCGCAGCACGATGTCCGGGCGGAACTCGTGGGCCACCTCCAGCAGTTGCCGGTAGGCGTCCGTGACGTGCGGCCCGCAGGAGGTGGCGACGAGCGTCTCGGGCGCGAACGGATCACTGGGCATCGCCTCGATCCGCTTCTCCTGCAGCAGGCGGAGCACGATCTCGGCCATGTCGGTGAACAGCGGCTTGACCCGCATCGGCTCACCGTCGAACACATCGGCCATCTCCGGCGGCGAAACCACCAGGACCTCGTGGCCCGCCTCGGCCGCCGCCCGTGCCAGGGGAAGCAGGGCACGCGCGTTCGAGGGCGACAGCGCGATGCTGCACAGAATGCGCACAACTATTCCTTTCCACGCGGGAGCGGAGTCGGCTGCCGCGGACAATCGCGGGCGAGAACGGGAGGATCACACCGCCCGAGCGCTCCGACCATCGCTATGGTCCGGCCTCTCACTCAGTGTTTTCCTGAGTATTCAGCGCGCTTTTCCGCCGCCGGTGCATCCGACGGTATGCGATTCCGCAGCGCTTACCCAGTTCCTCGTTTCCATCGTCGAGTAACCGGCATCCGAACCGTCGCTCGCCAAGGAATTCAGGCCGTCCCACGCCGGGAGATTCACGGTGCCCGGTCACTCCAGGAGACGGCACGCCGCAGCTTTTCCTCGCGCATCGAGGGGGAAACCAGCGAGTCCACCACATCGCGGATGGCCGGATACCGGAAGGCGTACCGGGTTTCCCCGGCCGGGGAACCGTGCCGAGAGCGCCGCAGGAGGTCGCGCCGCTCCAGATAGTCCAGCCACTTCGCGGCTTCCGTCCGGTCCCCGTCGCCGACGGCCGCTACACTCTCGGCGCAGAACACCCCGCCGAGCGCCGAGGCGTTGACCAGCACGGCTTTGGCATCCGGCGGCACCGTATCCACCCGGGACGCGATCACCCGGTGCAGGTATTCCGGCAGCGGCGGTACCGTCGATCCGGGCAGGGGCCGCTCCCTCAGCTCATGGGCGTACTCGACGGCGAACAGCGGGTTCCCGCCGATCCGCGTGATCAGCTCCTGCCGCAACTCGTCCGGCAGTGTGTACCCATCGCGCGCGAGCAGGGCGGCCAGCAGCCCGGCGGTGCCCTCCGCGGACAGCGGGTCCAGGGTGAGGGTGAGGGCGTCGCGCAGGCCACCGCCCCAGCCCGGCCGGGCGTCGAGCAGTTCAGGCCGGGCGGTCACCACCACGAGCATCGGCACGGTGCCCGCGGTGTCGCCCAGGCACTGGATGAAGTCCAGCACTGACGCGTCGGCGAGATGCGCGTCCTCGAAGACGACCACCAGGGGCCGTTCCGCGGCGAGTTCGGCCAAGAACCGCCGCCACACCTCACCGTCCGCCGTCAGGGCGGCCGCATCCGGGCCCTCGGACCGGAGCAGCTCCCGCAGCCGCGCCAGCATCCCTGCGCCCGTCTCACCGGTGCCGAACAGACGGTGGACCTTGTGGGCCAGCTTGTCGTCCGCCAAGGCGGCGGAGTCCCCCGGCTCGATCCCGGCAGCCGCGGCCACCATCCGCCGGAGGGGGCCCAGCGGGGCGCCCCGGTCGGAGAACGATCCGCGCCCGGTCAGCACGGTGAACTCGCCGGAGCCGCGCCCGGCCATGGCGACGAGTTCGGCGACCAGCCTGCTCTTGCCCAGGCCCGGCTCGGCGAGCACGGTCAGGAAGTGGGGACGCCGCCGTCGGCGTACATCGTCGAGCAGCCCGCGCAGCTGCTCGACCTCGCGCTCACGGCCCATCAGGGCAGGCGGCCCGTCCGCACGGGCGTGACCGGGCCGGACGACGAGGGGTTCGGATCCCCCGCCCGGCTCCTCGACCGGCTCGTACTCGACGGTGCGCTCGCTGCTCCTGCGCGTGGCCGCGCACACCCGGATGCCGCCCGGGGGCACGGTTTCCAGCAGCTCCATGCAGCTCTCCGGCACGGCGCCGCTGACCACGGGGATCGCACCGGTGCCGTCCGCCGCGCAGGTGACGAGCACCTCGCCGGTCGCCACGGCCACCCGGACCGCGGTCTCCGCGCGCGCCGGGGCCGGCGCCTGACCGGTGGGGCCTGGGCGGCCCGGTCCCCGGCAACCGAGCCGGTCTCGGATGGCCAGCCCGGCCTGCACGGCGCGGGCCGCGTCGTCCTCCCCGGTGCGGGGAACGCCGAACAGGGCGAAGGTGACAGGACCGATCACGCCGGAGACCTTGCCGCCGTGGCGTTCGATCTCCTCACGGATGGTGGCCGTGAGGCCGCCGGCCGGCTGCGCGGCGTCTTCGGGGTCGACCTGCGGGCTCCCGCCGGGATTGGTGCGCACCAGCAGCATGCTCAGCTGCTTGCGCTGCTCGGTGAGGCCGCCGCCCGACGAGGCCGGCGGGGTGGACCTCGCCGCCACGTGCCGCGCCATCCCGATGATGGCGGGCGGGGTGCCGGTCTCGGCCCGCGCCGGTCGTGGCGGGGCCGTCCGTCGGCCGGCGGTCCCGGCACCGGCCGGTGCGAGCCGGGGCGGCGGAGCGGGCGGCGGCGGCGTCCTGCGGGAGAGCTGGGCGGGCGGGCCGCCGCGCTTGGCCTCACTCTCCCGAGCGATGATCCCCAGCGCGTCGGACTGGGAGAGCACCGGGTCGTGTTCGAGGATCGCCCGCTCCATGTCACGCAGTACGCGGCCGGGCTCCAGGCCCAGCTTGTCGGCGAACGCGGTCCTCGTACGGCGGTAGAGCTCCAGCGCGTCCACCTGGCGGCCACAGCGGTAGAGGGCCAGCAGCAACTCGGCGCACAGCCGTTCCCGTACCGGCTCCGCGACGACCAGCGTCTCCAGCTCCTGCACCACCTCGTGATGTCCACCGCAAGCCAGCTCGGCCTCGAACAGGTCCTCCTGCACGGTGAGGCGCGCCTGCTGGATCGCGGTCAGCTCCGGCCAGTCCGTGCCGGCCTCGGCCAAGTCCGCCAGGACCGGGCCCTGCCACATTTCCAGCGCCACCCGGAGGGTCTTCGCCGCGGCGATCCAGGACCCGGCCGCGAGTTCGGCACGTCCCCTGTCCGCCGTCCCCTGGTAGGCGGTCAGATCCAGCGCGTCGGTGTGCACGCTGAGCAGGTAGCCGGGCGCGTGGGTCAGCAGCATCGGTGCGGGGGCAGCACCCTCGCCGGTCCCACCGCCCCCGTGGTCCGCGATGCCGGCCTCGGCGCCCTCGCCCTCGATGTCCTCGGCGGACAGCAGACCGCGCAGGCTGGAGATCGCGTTCTGCAGCATCTTCCGCGCCGTGGGCGGCGGGTTGCCCGTCCACAGCGCACGCAGCAGGGTGCTGGTCGCCACCACCTGGTTCGCGTGCAGCAGGAGGAATCCGAGTGCGGCGCGCTGTTTGATCCCGCTCAGCGCCACGGGGCCACCTCGGCCGACGACAGTCAGCGGACCCAGCACCCGGAACTTCATACCGAAATCGCTCCCGTTCCATCCGCCGTGGTGGATATCCCCACATTCCGCCGGCCGGGAATGCCCGAGAGCACGCACGCCGAGGGTGGGCGCCTGGGCCCCCGTCGGCCCGGCCAGGATGCTACGGGAGCGCTACTGGGGAAATCACCGGCTTCGACTCCGGGGCGAAGGGCGAGGGCGAGTCAGGAGGCGCGCCAGCGCAGCGACCGGTCGGCGATGGTGAGGGCGAGTGCCGTCATCACGGTCAGCACCAGGATGTCGAGGCCGAAGGTGGCATCGATGTTGTCGCTGACGCTGCGCCGGATGGCGTCCGACCCGTAGGTGGTGGGCATGACCCAGCTCAGGGCCTTCAGTGGCAGCGGCAGGGCCTTGGCCGGGATGAGCAGAGGAGCGCCGAGCAGCAGGACGAAGTTCAGGACGTAGGTGACGATCGAGATCAGCTCGATGCGGTCGATCAGGCTGCCGATGACCAGGCCGAGCGCCGCGAGCGGGAGCGCGGTCAGCGGGTAGACGATGAGGAGCATCGGCGACAGCGTCAAGTCCAGGCCGTAGAGCAGCCGCACCGCGATCAGCGAGGTCACCAGGCCCGGCGCGATGAGCAGCAGGCGGGCGGCGACGAACGCCATCACGAACGCCACCTTGCTGATCGGCAGTGAGGCGTAATACAGCATCGATCCCTCGGCCTTGATCGCACCTATCCGCTGCGCGATCGCCGTGGTGCCCAGTGCCGCGATCGCGAACACGCCGGAGCCGCTGGCGATGTACGTCAGACTCAGCTCGTCGGTCAGCCCGGAGCCGATCCGGGAGAAGCCGAACACCATCGTCAGCGGCATGAAGATGCCGAACACCATGTGCACGTGCCAGGAGGTGCGGACGGTCAGCATGTGCTCGAACCACAGGTACTTGAACGAGGTGCCGAACCGGCCGAGCCGCTCCCGCAAGGGCATCCGCCCCCGGCCCTGGGCCCGGGCCCGGGCCCGGCGGGATGTCCCGGAGGCCGGCGCCGCGGGTTCGGCGGCAGGGGGCTCGGCGGCAGGGGGCTCGGCGGCGGGGAGTTCGGCGGAGGGGAGTTCCCTGGCCGCCGGCCGGTGGCCGTTCGGCGCGGCGGCGGCCGCCGCCTTCCCCGCGTCACCGCTCTCCGCTGAGCCGCCGCCTCCCGCCGGAGTCGTCACCAGTTCCCTGGCGGCCGCGGCATCGGAGTGCTGTCTCGGGTTCAGGGTGAGGTAGACGTCTTCCAGGGTCGGGCGGGCGAAGCGGAAGTCGTCGACACGCTTCACGCCGACATCGGTGACCAGCACCTCGATCAGCGGCTGGAGCCGGTCCGTCGCCGCGGTGATCAGGTAGCTGCCGCTGCGGTTACCCTGGCTGACCTCGCCGACCGTGCTGAGCCGCGAAATCTCCTCCCGGGTGAGGCTGCCGCCGTCGCGGACGAACAGCTCCAGCCGCGCCTGCGCGCCGATCTGCTCCTTGAGTTCACCGGGCGTGCCCATCGCGGTGATCCGGCCACCGTGCATCACCGCGACCCGGTGCACGGCCTTCTCGGCCTCCAGGACGTTGTGTGTCACCAGGACGACCGTGGCGCCCTCAACGGTGCTGCGGCGCTCGATCATCTCCCAGATGAGACGCCGGTTGTGCGGATCCAGCTCATTGGTCGGCTCGTCCAGCACGATCAGCTCGGGGTGGCCCATCAGCGTCATGCCGAAGTTCACCAGGCGCATCAGCCCGCCGCTGAGCCGCTCCACCTGACGGTCGGCGTACGGGCCGAGGCCCAGCTCGTCGATCAGCGCGTCGGTCTGGCGGCGGGCGTCGGCCTCGCTCTGGCCGCGCAGCCTGCCGGTGTAGTGCAGGGCGCGACGGGTCTCGATCAGCCGCATGGAGAGCCCCGCCTGCGGCAGGAAGCCGACAGTGGATTTCACCGTCTCCGGGTAACGGGTCACATCGACGCCGTTGACCATGATCGAACCGGAGGTGGGCCGCACGAGTCCGAGCAGTTGCAACACCAGCGTCGTCTTACCGGCGCCGTTCGCGCCGAAGAGGCCGAAGACCTGCCCGCGGGGCACGCTGAAGCTCAGGCCGTCATTGGCCTTGATCAGCTCTCCGTTGCGCCCCGGATAGGCGCGTACAAGATCGCGCACCTCGACCGCTGTATCGCCACTCGTGTTGACCATGCCCCACGCCCTATCGCCTCATCGGCTCACGAACCGGGCACACGCCACTGATCCGCCGCCTACGTATCGGGTTTTCTCGTGCTCAGCGGGCCCGGCACGAACGCGTCGCGCTACCGCGAGCGAGGAATTTCCACGGCTTCGCACCCAAGCTATGCCAGGCGCGATCCTCGCGTCATTGGAACTTCTCCACTGTTCACCCAGCGAGAATGCCCGACGGCGTCGCCGAACCGTTTACCATGGGAAAGTCTCGGGTTTTTCCTGTTCTGTTCAAGATCCGCCGAGCTCCTCGTCGAGGAAGGCGAACATCTCGTCGTCGGACGCGGCGTCGAAGTCGAGCTCGGCGGAGTTCTCCTGGGCGCGCAATGTGGCCCACCGTGACCTGAGGACTTCGATCCGCCCCGCGATCTGCTTGTGCGCCGTGGCGTCCACGCTCACCTTCGCGATCGCCTGCTCCAGTTCGTCCAGCGTGGCGAGGATAGAGCCGGAGCCCGCGGGTTCCGCCGACACCAGCTGGGTGTGCAGATGAGCCGCGAGCTCGCTCGCCGTCGGGTAGTCGAGAGCCAGCGTGGCCGGAAGCCGCAACCCGGTCGCCGTGCCCAGTGCGTTGCGCAGTTCCACCGACGTCAGCGAGTCGAAACCGAGATCGCGGAAGGCGCGGGACGGATCGACCGCGGCCGCGCCGTCGTGCCCGAGTACCGCCGCGACGTGGCCGCACACCAGATCCAGCAGGGCATCGCGTTGCTCGGCCTCGTCCATTCCGGCCAGCCGCTGTACGAGGCCGGGGTCCGTGGCGGCCCGGCCTGCCGCGCGGCGGCTCCGGACCAGCCCGCGCAGTCGCGGGGGCACCTCGGCGCGGGCCCGCAGGGCGGGCAGGTCCAGTCGGACCGGCAACAGCACCGGATCCGCCATGGCCAGAGCGGCGTCGAACAGCGCCACCCCCTGCTCGGTGGACAACGCCGGGAACCCCGAGCGGTGCATCCGCTCGCGGTCGACGGCGCTCAGCTCACCGACCATGCCGTCGGCCTGCTCCCACGGCCCCCAGGCCAGCGACACACCCGGCAGACCCCGATCCCGCCGGTACCGCACCAGCGCGTCCAGGAACGCATTCCCCGCGGCGTAACTCCCCTGACCAGCACTGCCCAGCGTGCCCGCCGCGGAGGAGAACACCACGAACGCAGACAAGTCCGAGCCCTGCGTCAGCTCGTGCAGATACCACGCCGCATCCACCTTCGGACGCAACACCGCATCAACACGCCCCGGCGTCAGCGCACCGATGACGCCGTCGTCCAGCACCCCGGCGCTGTGCACGACCGCGGACACCTCATGCCCCGCCAGCACCTCGGCCAGCGCATCCCGATCGGCCACATCACACGCCACCACCTCGGCACGGGCACCCAATCCGGCGAGTTCGGCGACCAGGTCCCCGGCACCCGGCGCGGACAGTCCGCGCCGGGACAGCAGAAGCAGGTCCCGTACGCCGTGCTCGGCCACCAGGTGCCGGGCCACCACCGCACCCAGACCACCCGTACCCCCCGTGATCAGAACCGTGCCCGAACCGGACCAGGACGCGCCGGTCTCCGGTAGGGGGTCCGGGTCCGGTGTCTGCTCCGGCTCCGGCGCTTGTACTCGTACCAGCCGAGCCGTGAGGAGGTGCCCCTCACGGATCGCCAGTTCCGGCTCCGGCGTCGTCAGCGCCCGCGCCAGGACCGGGCCGGGAACGTCCGTACCGTTCAGGTCCAAGTCCAGGTCCAGCAGCGTGATCCGGTCCGGATTCTCCGTCTGCGCGGAGCGCATCAGGCCCCACGCCGCGGCCGCGGCCACATCATCGCCGGTGGTGGCGTTGCGTGTCAGCACGACGAGTCGGGATTCGGCGAACCGCTCCCCCGCCAGCCAGTCCTGCGCCAGGCGCAGGGCGTGCGACACCGTGGCGTGAACAGCTTCCACCCGCCCGGCGTCGGGCTCGGTGTTCAGCTGGACCAGCACCACGTCCGGCACCGGGTCCTCGGTCACGGCCAGCGCCGGCAGATCCGGGTACGCGTACGCCCGGACCTCGGTCCCCGCAGAGCGCAACAGCTCGGTCACGTCGTCCGCCAGGCCGACCGCGGCCACCTCGGGCGGTTCGGTCCCAACCTGCTCGGTGGCCGCGGTCCACTCCGTACGGAAGAGGGAGTGCCCGACCACCGCCGGTCCGGTACCGAGTTGTTCGGGGGTGACGGTGCGGACCACCAGACCGTCCACCGTGAAGACCCGCCGCCCCGCCGTATCGACGGCCTCGATCGTGACCGTGTCCTGCCCGGTGCGCGACAGTCGTGCCCGCACCGACGTGGCGCCGGAGGCGATCAGCGACACGCCCTCCCAGGAGAACGGCAGAGCTCCCCCTTCACCGTCCTGCGCGGCGCCGGTGAATCCGGCGACGTGCAGGACCGCGTCCAAGAGCGCGGGATGAGCGCCGAACCCGCCGATGTCGGTGTCCATGCCGATGTCGGTATCGGCCACGGCGGCGGTATCGGGGCCTTCGGGCAGGGCGACTTCGGCGAACACCTCGTCGCCGAGCCGCCACGCGGACCGCAGACCCCGGAACACCGGTCCGTAGTCGAACCCGGATTCGGCCAGCTGGGCGTAATGGTCGTCGAGGTCGATCGGTTCGGCGCTCGCCGGCGGCCAGGCGGCCGTATCGAAGCCGACGACGGATTCGACGGGGTCGTCGGTCAGCCCACCGACGGCGTGCTGCGTCCACTGCGCGCCCGAGTCGTCATCGGGCCGCGAGTGGACGGTGACAGTGCGCCGCCCGTCCTCATCCGCCGCGCCGACTCGCACCTGGATCTGCACCGCGCTTCGTTCGGACAACACCAGCGGTGCGGCCAAGGTCAGTTCTTCGACACGGCCACTCCCGACCTCGTCACCGGCCCGGATCGCCAGCTCCACGAAAGCCGTACCCGGCAGCAGGATCCGCCCCATGATCGTGTGGTCGGCCAGCCACGGATGCGAGGCCAACGACAGGCGACCGGAGAACACCACACCGTCCGAGTCGGCCAACGACACCGCCGCGCCCAGCAACGGATGCCGTGCCGAGGCCAGTCCCGCGGCCCGTACGTCCCCTGCGTCGACTGCGGTAGTGGGCCAGTAGCGCTGCCGTTGGAAGGCGTAGGTGGGCAGTTCGACCTGCCGGGCGCCGGTGCCGGTGTAGAACGCCGGCCAGTCGACGGCGATGCCGGTCACATGCAGGCGGGCGAGCGCGGTAACCACCGCGCCCTCCTCCGGACGGTCCTTACGCAGCACCGGAACAACCACGACCTCACCTGGCGCCGACTCCCGGACCAGGGCCGACAACACACCATCCGGCCCCAGCTCCAGGAACGACCCCACCCCGGCCTCCGACAACGCCCGAACACCATCGGCGAACCGCACGGTCTCCCGCACATGCCGCACCCAATACTCCGGCGAACACAACTCCCCCGCCCCGGCGAG
>NZ_JBEYAL010000064.1:0-34429 GCF_040631655.1 Streptomyces sp. NPDC019937 | reverse complement strand
CCCGCGGAGCGGGTCCCTTCGCGCTGCGCGCGAATGAACGAACTTCCCCGCTTCGCGGGGAAGTTGCGGACCCGCTCCGCGGGTCCGCCCGCTCGCTTCGCTCGCTCAACGGGTCGCATCGCGACCCGAGTTCGGGGCTTCGCCCCGAACTAGCGAAGCCCGTTGCGCTCCAGTTTCGCCGTACAACACCCGCTGTTGCTATGGGAATTGGGTAGTGCTCCGCACTACCCGGCGGGTCCGCTGCGCTCCCCCGCCTGACGGTCCTTCCGGCTGCGCCTCCAGAACCGTTGGGGCCCGCTGACGCGGGCCGGGCTGGCTACTGGGGTGGGGGGTCGCTCGTTCGAGTGGGTTCCACTATACCGCCTGCATCAGGTTGATGCAGCATGTACCGTTGGCGGAAACACGAGATGCCCCCCAACCATCCGGGAACCGCCCCAGAATTCCGAGAGGAACGACCGCAGATGACCGGTCATCACGATTCTACCGGCCCCGATCCCGCGTTGAGCAGCGATTCTCTACGCCGGGTGACGCAGTACCAGACGGCAGGCGTCAACGCCCGGTTGAAGGTGTCCGCGCTCCTGGAGGCGCAAGGGCGTGGCCGCGAGCGAGGCGGACGACCTGGTGGCCGCGCTGGAGGCCGGGGCGGTCGCCGGGGCTCAGTGCCAGGTGGTGGAGCTGGACGGCATGGCGCCGGCCCTCGGGGCTCGCTGTTCGCGGATGGCTGGGATGACGGCGTGAGGGCCGTGAGCGAGGCCCTGGTGGGCATCGCGGACCGGGACTGGTCGCGGCGCGGCGGCCGGTCAGCCGGGGCTGCTGAACTGGCCGTACACATCGCGGACGTGAGGCAGCGTGAGTGGGCGGGCCTGGTGCGGCTGGAGCGGTTCGTCCGGGAGAACGTGTTGCCGCGCACGTATCCGCACACCACAGCGCGGCGCCGGGTGCTGGATGCGCTGGGCGAAGCCGACGGTCTGTGCACGGCCCGGACGCGGAACGCGGACGGGGACGTCATCGTCTGCACGCTCGATGCCGGTCACTACGACGTGGACGACAAGCCGCCGTTCAAGGACGGAAAGCCGGGTGGCTGGCACAAGGCGGATGCGTCGATCTGGAACGACTTGGGCGCGGCCTGCATTCCGCACGCGGTCCTCTGAAAGACCACAGGAATTCAGCGCTCGGGGAGGCATGGGAATGTCAGCTATTCAGCTCAAGGAACACCAGCTAGATCAGCGCTCCGCGTTTCGTAAGTGGGTGGGATTCCCTGCAAGGTCATCTGTGCCCCCGCAGGGTGCCCGGGGCACGATCGTGTCAGCGACCGGCTCGGGCAAGACGATCACGGCCGCCGCGTGCGCGCTGGAGTCGTTCGCGGACGGCCGGATCCTCGTGACCGTCCCGACCCTGGACCTGCTCGCCCAGACCGCCCAGGCGTGGCGCCTGGTGGGCCACCGGGCCCCGATGGTCGCGGTGTGCTCGCTGGAGAACGATGCGGTGCTGAACGCGCTGGGGGTGCGGACCACCACGAACCCGATCCGACTCGCCCTGTGGGCCGGGTCCGGGCCCGTGGTCGTGTTCGCCACGTACGCCTCTCTCGTGGACCGCGAGGACATCGACGCACCCGAGGGCCAGCAGAAGGTTCGCGGGCCGCTGGAGGCCGCTCTGGCGGGCGGGGAGCGGCTCTACGGCCAGCGCATGGCGGGCTTCGACCTCGCGATCGTGGATGAGGCCCATGGCACCGCCGGTGATCTTGGGCGGCCGTGGGCGGCGATCCATGACAACCAGCGGATCCCGGCCGACTTCCGGCTCTACCTGACCGCGACCCCGCGCATCCTCGCCGCGGCCCGCCCGCAGAGGGGCGCGGACGGCCAGGAGGCGGAGATCGCGACCATGGCCGACGACCCGGAGGGCACCTACGGCGCGTGGCTCGCCGAGCTCGGTCTGAGCGAGGCGATCGAGCGGGAGATCCTCGCCGGATTCGAGATCGACGTCCTGGAGATCCGCGACCCCTCCCCCGTCCTCGGGGAGTCCGAAGAGGCGCGGCGCGGCCGGCGCCTGGCGCTCCTGCAGACCGCCCTCCTGGAGCACGCCGCCGCGTACAACCTGCGTACGGTCATGACCTTCCACCAGAAGGTCGAGGAAGCGGCGGCCTTCGCGGACAAGCTCCCGGAGACGGCCGCCGAGCTGTACATGAGCGACGCCACCGATGAGGACCTGGCCGCCGCCGACAAGCTGCCCGCGTCCTCGATCGACGCGGAGTTCTATGAGCTGGAGGCCAGCCGCCACGTCCCGCCGGACCGTGTCTGGTCGGCGTGGCTGTGCGGCGACCACACCGTCGCCGAACGGCGCGAGAAGATCCGCCAGTTCGCAGGCGGCATCGACGCGGCCGGACGCCGGATGCACCGCGCCTTCCTTGCCAGCGTTCGCGTGCTCGGGGAAGGCGTAGACATCACCGGCGAGCGGGGAGTCGACTCGATCTGCTTCGCCGACACCCGTGGCTCCCAGGTGGAGATCGTGCAGAACATCGGCCGGGCACTCCGCCTCAACAAGGACGGCTCCACCAAGGTCGCCAGGATCATCGTCCCGGTGTTCCTGGAACCGGACGAGGACCCCACCGACATGGTCGCCAGCGCCAGCTTCCGTCCCCTCGTAGCCGTGCTCCAGGGCCTGCGCTCGCATGATGAGCGCCTGGTCGAGCAGCTCGCCTCCCGCGCGCTCACCAGCGGCAAGCGCAAAGTCCACGTGCAGCGTGACGAGGACGGGCGGATCGTCGGGGCCGGCGGCGAGAGCGACGGCGAGGACCAGGAGCACGACGACACCGACGCCGCTGCCGAGTCGGCCCTGCTCCATTTCTCCTCTCCCCGGGACGCGGCGACCATCGCGGCGTTCCTGCGGACCCGGGTGTACCGGCCGGAGTCGCTGGTGTGGTTGGAGGGCTACCAGGCGCTGCTGCGGTGGCGGGCGGAGAACCAGATCACCGGCGTCTACGCCGTCCCGTATGACGTGGAGGTCGAGGTCGGGGTCACGAAGGACTTCCCCCTTGGGCGGTGGGTGCACCAGCAGCGGAAGGCGCTGCGGGCCGAGGAGCTGGAGGAGCGGCGTAAGACGCTGCTGGACGCGCCGGAGGCCGGGATGGTCTGGGAACCGGGCGAGGAGGCGTGGGAAGCCAAGCTGGCCGCCCTGCGGTCCTACCGGCGGGCAACCGGGCATCTCGCGCCGCGGCAGGACGCGGTGTGGGGCGAGGGCGAGGCAATGGTGCCCATCGGGCAGCACATGGCGAACCTTCGCCGGAAGGGCGGCCTCGGGAAGGACCCGAAGCGGGCCGCCGCACGCGCGCAGCAGCTGGCGGCGATCGACCCGGACTGGGACTGCCCGTGGCCGCTGAGCTGGCAGCGCCACTACCGCGTGCTTGCCGACCTGGTCGACGCCGACGGCGTCCTGCCCTACATCGCGCCGGGCGTCGTCTACGACGGCGATGACATCGGCACCTGGAGGTGGCGGCAGCAGGAGCCGGGCACTTGGGCGCAGCTCCTGCCCGAGCAGCAGGACCGGCTGACCGCACTGGGCATTCAGGCGCCGCCTCCCGCCCCGGCCCCGGTCTCAGCTCCGGCGGCGAGCAGCACGGAGAAGGGGCCGAGCAAGGCGCAGCAGGCGTTCCAGCGCGGTCTCGCGGCCCTCACACAATGGGTGGAACGGGAAGGCGCGGACCGGCCCGTGCCGCGCGGTCACGCTGAGGAAATCGTGGTAGACGGCGAGACGGAGCCAGTGCCGGTGAAACTGGGAGTGTGGATCTCGAACACCAAGTCGAGGCGGGAGAAGCTCACCTCCGAACAGCTCGCCGCCCTTGCCGGCCTCGGTCTGGAATGGGCGAGGGTGTAAAGGCTGCTCGGGTTACTGTGCGTCGATGCAGGGCTCTTGGGCGCGGAAGCGTGCGCGGGTTTCCGGCCAGGGCGTCGCGTTGTCGTGGCCGAAGCAGCCGACGCCTCCGCAAAGGGAGCGTGAGCCGGACGTTGGCTTTCCGTTATGCAGTGTCACCCGCCCGTACGCCTCGTAGCGCTCGCGGCCGTCCTCGCCGTCCACCAGCTCGTTGGCGAGCTCCTGCTTGGTCCAGCGTGCGAGATTCTCGCCCGGATAGCGCCACCTCCTGAGGATCATGGCAATGATCTCCGCCTTGGAGTGGTCGTCCATCAGAGCGTTCCTCCGCTGGAGGAGTTCGTTACGGAGCTCGACTTCGGTTGCGGAAAGCGGCGTGATCGCGTTGCGGAGGTACTCGGGGTCCGTGTCCGCTCCGAAGATCATGACGCAGTGATCGTGCGGCACAGGGACGGCAATTTTGCCCGGAAACTTGGCCTGCGCCTCGGCGGCATCACGTACCCAGTTGAGGGCTTCGTGGTAGCTGAGGTCTGTGCCCTGCTCGCGTGCGGTGCGCTGGAGTTCGCGGGCGCGCTGCTGCTCGGTGGTGCGCTTGGTCATGGAGGGGTCCTCTCGGCACCGGGTCCTCGCCCCCACACGGCAACCCCGGCTCGATGGATCCTCAAGGTGCTCGTCAAGCGGTCCGTCGGTCCCGGAAGACCTTCCACCAGTGGTCCGGGCAGTGTGGGTGTCCGGGTGCGGTGTGGGCGTCGGCGAAGCCCAGGGCGTCAGCCCCGCGGGCAGGATACCGGCTCTTCGCTCTCGCCGGAGATGCGGGCGACCAGGGCGGTGGCGCTGTCGGCGTACGGATCGATGGCTCATGTGCGTGTCGAAGGACAGCACCGGGACGCTGGCGGCTCCATCGTGACCCGTGCCGTCGGCTTGTCGCCGGTGCTCGTCCAAGGGCTCATATGTTGCGGCAGCCAGTGCTGTCCCGAGAATGCAAGAACGGGCAGGCAGGGGCAGGCGACGTGGGAGGACTGACACGACGGACTGCAGATGCCGGCCCTGGCGGCTGGCCGCTTCGAGAGGCGGATG
The DNA here is from genome assembly GCF_040631655.1 of Streptomyces sp. NPDC019937. NCBI lineage: Bacteria > Bacillati > Actinomycetota > Actinomycetes > Kitasatosporales > Streptomycetaceae > Streptomyces > Streptomyces sp. NPDC019937. Next base: position 29,488 of record NZ_JBEYAL010000064.1, on the reverse strand, counting down.
TGGGACAGATCGAGCAGGGGTTGGAGCGCGTGTTACGCACCCGGCCCGTTCCTGCAAGCGCCGAGGCCCGCCTGCGGTTTCTGCTGGCATCACACGGTGGTTCCACTCGGCGGGTCGCCACCGTGCTGGGGGTATCGCAGCGCACCGTGCAGCGGTGGGTGACGAAGAAGCCGGGAGTGCGTCGTCCGCCGGGTCCGATGCAGGTGCAGGCGATCGAGGAAGCGGTCCTGGCCCGGTGGCAGCCCCGAGTACGGGCCCGTCGACGCGCCCAGGCAGAGGCGGAGGGCTTCGTCTTCCATACCCGTGCGCGATTCGGATTCGCGGCTCCTGCAGGCTCCTCGGATGATCCGCGGGTGCGGTGGATCACCCAGGATCTGCCGGGAGAGGTGGCTCGGGAGCTGTTCGCCGCTCGGGATGCCGGCGCGGGCGAGCAGCAGCAGATGGTGATCCTCGCCCGTGCGCTGGGACATGGCTACTTTCGCGAGTGGGGCCGCCGGGCCCACGGCTTGCACGTGGCTTTCAGCGACGTCGAGTTCGCTGGCTTCTCCATCGGCTGGGCCTGGCCCGTCGCGCGTGGCCACGTCAGGGTGTTCAGCGTCGTGAGGGCCTGGCTCGGCCGGCCGGAATCGCTTCGTACCTCTCGGCTTCCTGCCGCTCGCGCCAGTCCCACTCCACACGGCCGACCGGGCCTTTGCGGCGGGCTGTGGGCGGCTGGGGTGGGCGCAGCCTGGCTGTCTCCGCCCCGCGCAGCAGGTGCGCACGGTCACCTGGCGTGGCGAGCAGTTCCTGGTCCTCGTTAGAGACGAGCCGGGTGGAGCAGGCCGCGGCCCGCAGGAAGACGCTGGCCCAGGGTGGTACGGGGTGGGTGGCGCAGCCCGTGGGTGTAGCGGGCGCGGTCGGGCAGGGCAAGCGTGGCCGCGGCATCGTCGTAGTCGCGGGGGCGGGCGGTGGCGAGTTGCTGGAGGGAGGCGCTGGTGAACAGCGCGGCGGCGACGGCCGCGGCCAGGCGAGGATGTGCGGTCGCCGTGTGAAGCCGGTGGGCGACCTTGTGGGCGGTGTGTGCGGTGATAGGCACGGGCGGTGGGCGGTGCCGCTAGATGATCGGGGCGGCGTGTACGGGGCGGTGCAGGGGCGGGGGCTGTCGTAGGAGACGAGGCGGTCCAGCGCGGGCAGGGTGAGCCACCGGCTGGCCGGCCCGGCGGACTCGTCTGCGGGCGGGGGTTCGGTGATAGACGTGCCGTAGCAGTGGCGGCGGGCTGCCTCGAAGTCGGCAGTGACGGAGTAGTCGACTGTCCGCAGGGCTTGGTGCAGAGCGGCAGGAAGGTGCGGGCGGTGGCAGACCAGGGTCAGGTGGGTGCCAGTGAGGGCGCGCAGCTCCAGGAGGCGCATAGTGCGGCGGGCGGTGAGGCGGTGGGCGCGCAGGGCAGTCAGCCGGGTGACGGGCAGGGCAGTGATCCAGGCGGTGGCGGCTTCCCAGGCGGGCTGACGGCCGCTGGGAAAGCGGCCCGGGAGCAGGGGCGGTTTGCCCAGGGCGGCAAGAAGGTCATGGGCGAGGCCGGTTTCGCTGGTGGTGCCCGGGCCGGGGTGCAGGGTGATCCTGCCGGACGGCGGGTGGTGGGCAGCCAGGGTGGTGTGGGTGTGGATCGCGTCGTCATGGCGGTCGATGACCACGGTGAGGGGCGGCGGTGGCGCGGCGAGGGGCATGGTGGTGTGGTGGTCAGGCGAGGCGGCTGAAGGCCCAGCGCAGCAGTTCCTGGTCGACGCGGGGGCGGCCGGTGGGTGCCAGGGCGGTGCGGGTGTGGGCGGTCAGTTGGGCCCAGGCGCGGAAGTTGCCGTGTGCGGCGTGGCTGTCGGCGAAGGTGATGTCGTCGGGGTCGGCGTCGGCCCAGATGGGGTGGAACAGAGGGATGGCCTCGAGGACTTCGCTGGGTGTGAGGCGGGTGAAGTGCTGCCAGATGAAGATGCGGGAGGAGAGCATCGGTTCGCGGCGCAGCACGGTGTGGCAGCCCTCGCCGCCGACGAAGGTGATCGCGAGCTGGGTGGAGGGTTCGTCCCACAGGTAGCGGAAGTACTCGAACGCCTCGCCGTTGAGCCACTGGGCCTCGTCGACGAGGAAGGTGCGGGGGCGTTCGGCCGGGGCGGTCTTCAGCAGGCGGTCGAATTCGCTGGGGTGGCGCGGTGGCTCGCCGGTCAGGTCGAGGGCGGTGAACAGTTCGTAGCGCACCGCTCGGGCGGTGGGCCGGGCCCGGAAGGTGATCTTGCGGACGTCCTCGCCGGCGGGTTCGAGTTCGCGCAGGCAGGTGTTGACGGCGAGGGTTTTGCCGAAGCCGGCGCCGCCGTGGATGCACATCATCGCGCGGGCGGCGACGGTGTCGCGGATGTTCTCGCGGGCGGTGAGCAGGGCGCGGGTGGTGACCACGGAGGCGTCGGGCAGGTCGACGTACTGGTAAGTGGCCACGGTCACGAGGCGTCTCCGTCTTCGTCGGTGGAGGAGGGTACGGCCCGTCCGGCCGGGCCGTCGGGGACTGCGGGGGTGGAGTCACGGCCTGGCGGGAGCGGGGCGGGCCGTCGTGGTCAGCGCGGCCAGGGATGGCGGGGTGGGCCAGTCGGCCGGGGGTGCGGCGGGCGGGATGACGTCCGGCAGCGCCAGCTGCGACAGGCTGGTGCCGGCATTCCGGGCGAGTTCGGTGTCGGCCTGTGCACCGGTCAGTGCGCCGAGCCGACGAGGGGGTTCGGCCTGGGGGGGGGCGGTGGCGTAGCGCTCGCGCTGGGCAGCTTCGAGGTCCTTCTTCAGGCGGCGGGCGGCCCGGGCTCACCGTACGGCGCTGAGTTGTTCTTCAGTTGCCTGGTCGGCCAGGTCCGCAGGACCGAGGTAGCGGCCGGTGGCGGCGTGGTAGACCTCGATGCGGCGGTCGTGGTGGGGCATGAAGCGGATGCGGACCTGGATCCCGGCCTGGCCGGTCATCCACGGCCCCACGTAGTCGCGTCTGTGGAAGCGGACTCCGCGGGTGGTCAGCGTGCGGGTGCCGGCGTCTTCCAGGGTGAACGTCCACAGGTCCGCGGCCGGCAGATCCCGCAGCGGGGTGGGATCGTCCTGCCAGGCCTGAAGCGGAGTCCTGCCCCGCAGCGGTGAGGGGTGGTGCCGGTATTCCACCACCGTGTCCAGTCCAGCAACCGGGCGGTGAAGTCCTCGAAGCTGAGCAGCACTTCGTCCTTCGGCCGGGAGGGGCGTTTGCCGGGGCGCGGCTGGCGGGTGTAGCCGGGCAGCGCGGCCAGGAACATGCTCTCCACCGCCCGGTTCAACCCCTCCACGGTGCCCTTGTGGTGAGGGGTGTGGGCGGGCAGGTCCTCCACCGTCACGTCCGGGAGACCGTCACGTCCGGGAGATCGAAAGCGGCGGTCACCGTCCGGGACAGGAAATCCTTGCCACGGTCCACCCGTACCTTCTCGGGCAGACCACCGAACGGACCGTACGGCTCCTCGCGCAGGACGGCGGAGCGCAGCGCGGCCAGCACCGACTCCCGCGACGGATGCCCGGGCGTGACGGCAATGCCGGTGATCGCGTTGGTGGCGCAGTCGGTGAACCAGGTGATCCACGGCCTGCGGGGCTTGCCGTCGATGTCGACCAGAACCGGGGCCTGTACGTGGTCGGTCTCCCACACCTTGTTACGCCAGCCCTGCGGCCGGGCCAGGAACACATCGTGCTTGCGCGCCGCGCGCTCTCCTCCCGCGAGCCCGGCCCGCTCCCCCGGTGTCAGATCCCGCTGGATCGCCCGGTGCAGCGTCGGAACCGACGGGAGCAGCTCACCCTCGCCCTTCGCTGTGCGAGCGATCAGCTCACGATGGACGGCCGCGACGTTGCCCTTCCACAAGGCCAGCAGGCGACGCACCTCCCGGGGTGGCGGAGAAGCGGTCTTTACTCTGGGCCCGCGCCCCGGGTTCTGCGGCCGCGGACTCGTCACGCTCGGCAGCGGCAAGCCACCGCCCTACCGTGCGCTCGGTCACTTCCAACGACTCCGCCACCAGCCGTATATGTCGGGTCGTCAGTTTCTGTTCCTGCCGCAGGGCGAGCAGCCTGCGCACGGCAGGGCCGCGCAGTGCCGACAGGGAAGAAGAAGGCAGGCCTGCCCGCACACCCCTGTCCTCCCCGTGCATGCCGGAGCGGGAATCGCCCTCTCCCCGCCCGGCCGCGCCCGTCACAGCGGCCCCATGAGCCGCGCGCAGGCCCGCTCCAGCATCCGGCGGTCCACCACCGCCCGGCTCCTGCCATAGGTCTCGGCGGTCAGGTGCGAGGTCAACTTCGCCCAGGTCCGGAAATCGCCGTGCCCCACATGCTCATCCACCCACGCGACATCGTCCTCGGTCACGTCCTCCCACAGGGGGTGGAAGGCAGCCATCACGGTGGCCACCTCCGGCCGGCCGAGGCGCGGCACCAGCTCCCAGGTCAGCACCCGAGAGGCAAGCGCAGGCACACGGCGCAGCGCCCGTTCGCTGCCCGAACCCGCGAGCACAAGTGCCGTGTCCGTGTCCGGGTGGTCCCACAACCCACGCAGAAACTCCAGCGCCGGCCCAGGAAGGCGCTGTGCCTGGTCCAGTACCAGCACACGAGGCTGTCGTAGCGCGTTCACCGGCATCAGGTCGGCCTCCCCCGCCCCGCGCGGCAGACGCCTGCCCGGCTCCAGGGCGTCCGCGGGCACCCGGCGCAGTTCGGGCACCGTCGGGTGCACACACCGACGTGGACCCGGCGGACCCGGGCCGGGTGCGGCAGCTGGGACAGGGCGTACTGCAGCGCGACGGTCTTGCCCTGGCCGGCATCGCCGTACAGGCACACGACCGCCCCCACCGCGGCCGCGTGCGCGACCGTCCGCAGCACCGACCGCACAGCAGGCGTGTGCACCACCTGCGCGCCCGGCACCAGGACCGGGACCTGCGCCAGATGCTTCTGCTCCCGCAGAAAAACCTGCCCGCCTGTGCCTTGGCCGGCCACGACGTTCAGGCCGAGCTCGCTGAGCGGATCCAGCCTGCTCGGCCCGGCCACTACCGGTTCCCGCTCGACTAGCAAAGCCCGGCCCGCCCGGCGGTCCCTACGGATCACCCGGTGCAGCGTCGACGCCGACGGAACCGAGGCCACGCCGCCAGCCGCGGCCAGCCGGCGCCTCAGCTCAGCGACATTCCCTCCCACCTCGCCCAGCAGCGCCCACACCTCGTCCGACACCGCATACCCCTGCCGGACCGGCGCCTCCGTCCGCCCGGTCGCCTTCACCTGCTCCAGCCAGCGCCACACCGTACACTCGGAAACACCCACCGTCTCAGCGACCGCACGCACATGCCGCGTGGCCAGCTCCCCCGCCTGCTGCCGCTCCAGCAGACGACGCACCACCAACCCCCTGGGCAGCACAGGCCCACGCCCGGCCCTTACCTCTTGATCCACCCCACGATCACACCGACCCAGCCCACCCCAACGCGTAAGAACACTCGAACCTGATACAGCATCAGCTGTCGTGCGATAAAGCCCCACGACAGCGATCCCATCCCTCAATCTCACATCTCATGACAGCAAACCACCCACCCACAAACCACCACTGACCAGCCCAGACACACCCCAGACCCAGAACACCACCACCGACACTCACCACCACCGACACCAAACCAAGAGATCGCACGTCACGGTGGGCCGGAGTGTGCGAGACCCCGGGGCCGCGATGGTCCCGGGGTCTCGTGTGTGAGGCCCTGCAACACGGTGGTGCAACAGCGGTCCCGGACGGGGTATCCGGCCCTGGCTACAAAGGTGAGGAGCGGCTGCGGTTCGGCCACGGCACCCCTATGTCAGTCCCTGGCCCCACACCAACATCCTCACCAGCGACAACACGCCTGATCGAATGTCTCTGTCCCAGGCCATGCCTTCAGATGCCCGCCCCAAGCGTCATTACGCCTCGATCTCGATGCAGGCCCGGTCAGGTAACCAGCTCCCGGCCCTCGTCCGAACCTTGACGCACAGTTGCGAACCGTCCTTGAACTCGTTGTTGATGGACCATGTGGCGCTCGGAGCCGAGCTGCACGAAGTCCACTTGGCCGAGCTGTAGGCCGATCCGGTTCTGAGGGTCCCGGTCACCATGAGCCCGATGTCGCACCGGTAGCCGCTGTTGACGTAGGCTTCGACCCTACCCACGTGGTAGCTGTCACCGTACGTCGTCTGACACAGCTGTCCCAGATCCGAACCTGTACAGCCACTCGCCGTCGCATGAGCCGCTCCAGGGATCGCGATCACACCCAACACGGCCAGGACGGTAGTTGCCACTACCGTCAATGCCTTTCTCATATTGAATCCTTCCGTAGACGCTGCGGATGTGGATGAACTTCTGAACTCTGCTGAGCAGCGGACTGGTGGCTTCTGGCCAACCTCGGAGCATGACGCCGGGAGTGGCTGCGCCTCTGTGACCAAGAGCCAGAACCGACCGGGTCCCGCCTGGGATTCCGTCCGGGTCGTCCTGTTGCAACTACAGCATCGACCGATGGCATGGTCACGTCGACTCGTTTCGGTCTCGTCCGAAGCGAGGCCACCGGGAAGAATCACGGGTGTGGCGTTGCATATCCATTTCACCGCTGAGGACTTGGCCCGTACTCGTCTGGCCTCGGGTCCTCGTCCGTTGGTTGAGCTGGACATCGGGATCCGGCTGTTGCAGGAAAGATCGCATTCTGTGCACTTCGACGCCTGGCGAGATCGCGCGGCCAGGCAGCTCCGCCCACATTTCCGACCCCTGTTCGAGTTGATTCCGCCGACTGGTGCGGCGGTGGAATTCCTCAGCCTGGCCGGCGAAGGGAGCACGGCCGACCTTGTGGAGCAATTGCGTTCCACTCCGACAAAGCGTGTACGCAAAGATCTTCAGGAATGGGCAGGGCAGGGCGCTGCACGGCTATCACCGGACACATACCGGGCCAGCCAGGAGCCCCTGTTCGTTCAGCAACTCGCTGCCTTGGTCGAGGAGGCTCACGAGCGCTTCATCGCACCGTACTGGCCACAGATCGACCGGCTTGCCTACGCGGACCGGGCCCTTCGTCTGAGGCATCTGAGCGAACAAGGAGTGGAGCGCCTCCTGCGTGAACTCAACCCGCGCCGAATCAGCTGGGAGCCCCCCGTACTGCACGTCACCATGGCCTCCGGGCGCAGTGGCGATGTTTACCTCGACGGCCGCGGGCTGCTGCTCATTCCCACCCTGTTCGGGTCGCACTACCCCGCTCTCTGCGACAGGACGGAGCCACAGCCGTGGATCACTTTCCCTATCCGCTCAGACCACCGGCTATCCGCGGACCCGGCCAGCGTCACCGCAACTGCCCTGGCAGAACCATCCCAGTCTCTAACCGCACTACTCGGCCGCGCCCGGGCCACCGTGATGAGCGTGATCGCTGATCATCCCGGCAGTACTACTACCCAGCTCGCCGAACACGCCTGTATCTCCCTGGCCAGCGCCAGTGAACACGCCACCATCCTGCGCAACGCCGGCCTCACGGCCCTCCTTCGCGACGGCAAGAACGCCCGCCACACCGCCACTCCAGCGGGACTCGCCCTGCTCTCCGCTCCCACCAACCGAGGACGCACGTTTGTGCGAGTGTCAGGCCCGGCCGGATGAGGTCGGCGAGCTCCTGGTCGACCATGCCGGGCAGTTCCCCGCCGTGCAGCGGGGCGGAGACCATCACCCGCAGGCCCGCGCCGGCGGCGGCCGGGAGCGGGCCCCGGCCGTGGAGGGCCTGGACGATCGGTGTCATCATCACCAGGCTGGCCGGGAGCTGGATGGCGGCCAGGTGGTGCTGTCCGCCGGCGGCTTCGGCGGCCAGGGCGAGCAGCTCCCTCACCGTGAACGCTTCCTCTTCCAGGCCCGCCCAGGTGGTGACCCCGTACCCGGCGAGATGTCCGGCCGCCGTCTCTTCCTCCATGACGACGAACGCGTCCCTCATCGCCCGGTGCAGGGCGTAGCGGTCGCCCGGGGTGGGCGCGCTCGGGGTTGTGCAGCAGGACCAGGTCCGGCCGCACGCGCCCGAGCTGCTCGCGGTTGCGGCGGATCTGCCAGCGCACGTAGTCCGGGGCGAGGCTGTGCCCGGTGACGGCTTGGTCCTCGGTGAGGACGCCGGCGTTCATGGCGTCGGCGCCGGTGGCTGCGGTGAAGTAGCCGGCCTTCGTTGCGATCCGCAGGGACGGGTGGGTGGCCAGGGCCGGAGCCAGCAAGTCCTGGGCGCGGCCGGTGGCGTAGTTGGGGGCGGCAGCGGGCGAGCGGCCCGGGATCGTCCAGCAGTTCGGCGATTCGCTTGCGCATCCCGTCCACGGCGTCGGCCTGGACGTCCGGCGGGGCGAGCAGCGGCAGGTCGCGCCGCCAGTCCTCGTGCGTGAGCAGCTGCTCGGATACCCACGCCATCAGGTCGGTCGCGGTGTGGGTCTGCAGTCCGCAGGTGACGTGCAGGGAGCGGGTGCCCTGGTCGGCGGAGACCGCGTGCCACACGCCGCGCGGCACGTACAGGACGTCGCCCGGCCGCAGGACCATGTCGGCGACCGGTTCGGTGGGCGCCTCGCCCGGGTCCTCGAGGTCGCGGTACAGCGGAAACGGGCGGGTGGTGCCGTAGATCCTCCAGCGTTTCGCGCCGTCCAGCTGGACCACGATCGTGTCGTGGTCGTCCCAGTGGATGCCGAAGCCCTCGGTGGCGCTCCAGGAGGCGTAGAGGTTCGCCTGCACGCGGGTATGTAGTTCGCGCTCGATCTCTTCGGCGAGCCGGGCGAGCGGCGGGTGGAGTTCGTCGACGCTGTCCAGCGTGAGGGATGCGCCCTCGGTCAGGCGGGCGTGCAGTTCGGCCGGGTGGAGGCGGTGCCACACGGTGTGCCGGCGGGTGGCCACCGGCGTGGTGTATGCGCCGACCAGCAGCGTCTCGCCGTCGCGGGACAGCCGCATGCGCGGCGGTTCACCGGCGAGGGCGAGGGCGGGTGAACAGTTCGTAGCGCACCGCGCGGGCGGTGGGCCGGGCCCGGAAGATGATTTTGCGGACGTCCTCTCCGGGTTCGAGTTCACCCAGGCATGTGTTGACGGCGAGGGTCTTGCCGAAACCGGCGCCGCCGTGGATACACATCATGGCGCGGGCGGCGACGGTGTCGGTGATGTTCTCCCGCGCCGCCAGCAGCGCCCGGGCGGTGACCACGGAGGCATCGGGCAGGTCGACGTACGGGGCGGACCTGTCGCGGGTGCCATTGCTGGATCCGGTCCCGTCCCTGTCGACATTCGGCGCCGGTGCGTGCTGTCACCGCCCGGAACAACGCCCGACCATCCGGGGACTGGCTGCTGGTAGTCCAGTGATAGCCAGGACCGTCCAGGAGTGCCCTGTCGACGAGGCGTGTGCCAAGACCTCGCCGCTGCACTTCCGGAAGAGAGCGAGATTTTCGAGATGACGCCCCGCTCGCACTCGTGACAGACCTTCCACACCAGCCGCGCATCAGATATCCCGTCACAGCCGTAGACGCGAATGGTCTGGAAACCTGCAGGCGCGTCGCGGCGTGCAGCAGGAAGAACCACTCAGCCCTCGGACGGCGAAGAAGCATCCACCGCCAGCGAAACTCATCCAGCCCGTCAGGTGCCCTCACTGGAGCTCCTTCGCCAGTCCACTGCCGCGTCCGAGTCCCGCGGACGACCCCGCGGTTGTCCTTCAAACGATAGAAACAGCCACCTCCACGACAGCCGACCTACCTTCACACTGCTCGAAAAACAGCAACCGCTTGGTCACCCCATGACAACCGACCGAGTCGCATCCACCTCCCGTGACCAGGCCCCCAACACCCCCACACCGCTGACACCCACCCAACACCACCAACGCACCCACTCACACCGGGCAACCGGCACGACAGATCGGCAGCGCCACCGGCGTAGCCCTCGGCGGCAGCCTCCTTGCCACCAGCACCGACTACAGCACCGGACTCCGCGCCAGCATGTCCATCGGCGCCCTCGCCTACCTGATGGCCGCAGGCCTGGCATGGCTGTGCGTACCAGCAGCGCCCAAGACGACGTAAGGCGGCATGACCGTGCGCGGCCCGGGCCGGTACTGGCGTACAAGGAGGCCCTGCCCGTCCTCCGTCAGTGCGACTTCCGCGAACGTGCCAGGGCCCGGGCCCACCAGGACGTCCCAGTCGTATTCTCGGCCGTCGGGCTGCACATGGGTACGGCAGCGCACCTTCAGATATCCGACTGGTACAGGCCGCATCTGGTGGAGCGCGTGGTGTCGGCTCCGGCTGGTCACATCGTCGGAGATGGGTCGCCGGAAGCTGGACCGCTGCACGGCCGTTGCTGGCATCCGGCAACGAGCCGAGGGGCTTGGTCTCGGCGTTCACCGGGGGTGCTTCGGAGGAGCTCCGCGCCTGCCTGGTCCACGAACCAGCACTCAGAGGTGTCGCCGAAGCGGAGGTGTCAGGAATTTCGAGGTGGGCAACATGGCCCGCATTGGAGTCATCACCCACTGGGTCGACCGTGAACTGAGCCGAGGACTCCTTGGGAGTTCCGGAGGTGGACGAAGGGTTAGCGATGCTCGGCTGCCCAGGAGGCAGCGGACACTCGCTGCCGCCGCGCATGGGTCGGGGACTGAGTTATCAGCGCGGCAGCGAGCACCCGCCGGTACTCGTTCAGCCGCTCGCCCCTGAGAGGCTGACACTGTCGGGGATCTTGGCTTCCGCTCTGTACGTGCACTGCGCGTGGTGGGAAGTTGGAGGGCCTGCGGCGGTCGGGCTGGTCCTTGGCCCCAGGTGTTCCACTCGCCCTAAGGAGGGTCGACCGTGGCCTCCGATCACGACATGCTGTGGCGTCGCTGCGCGCACCTGGGCCGCGTCCTGCTGCCTGTGGTGGACGAGGAGGCGTGGCGCCAGGCCCGACGTCACGAGCACCTGGGGACCTGGGGCATCGACATCGCAGAAGGCGAGCGGCTGATCGAGGTCTTCGCGGCCCTGGTCGCCCATGCCGTCGCGGTCGACACTTCCGTGTCTGCCGCAGAGCTTGACCTCCTGCCTCTGAGTGCGGTGGCTGACGCGGCGACCGGTAAATGCGACTTCGAGCTGCTCGCCGGGCTCCCGGACACCTTCGCCGACGTCCGCGACGAACTCGCCGTCAAGGTCTTCCGGCTTTACACCTACAGGGGCGGGCAGTACAGCCGCCGGCTTTCCCATCTGAGTAGGGAACTGCGTGGTGCTCTGAACGTCCTCGCCGAACGCTCGCGCATGCCGTCCCCCAGGTGCGGGCACGTCTTCTTCTGGGCGGCTGCAGCTGGCCTGCCCAGTGATCACGGAGATGTGACAAGCTGAGGTCGCGCGCTCCCGGCTGCAGGTTGAGTGCTGGTCCTTCGCCGGAATCGGCTTTGGCAGGGTCCGGAGCAAGGTGGGCATCACCTCGAGAGTGATCAAGTCGGCCGGCGGGGTGGGTGGCGCCGGGCCAGGACCGGGGCCGGGAGATGTGCTGCCAGTCGAGGAAGCCCTGGAGAGCGGTTGGGTTCCGGGACTGCCGGGCGAGTGCCGACGGCAGGTGGACGCCGACCCGTTCGAGGTTGATCGCGATGGCAGTCAGAACGTGCTGGAGGTGGGCCTTGTCTACGCTGCGGTAGCCGCACTGGCGCATGCCGTGGCCGTTGACGAACTCGCTGATCGTGCACTCGATGGCGGCCCGCAGTGAGTAGCGCGAGAGCCGTTCCTGGGTCTGCTGCTCGGTCCGGGACTCGGGCTGAATGTCGTAGAGCTCGCGGCAGGAAGCTGACCTTCCGGACGTCGGTGCGCGTGCAGGCGGCCTTCACTGGGCACTGGCGGCAGTCGTTCGGGGAGAACTCAACATTGGCGTAGGGCGCGAGGGACGGCGGTGTCGCCCACCGGCGGCTGACGTTGCCCTGCGGGAAGGTGACCTCCTTCGCGTCCCAATTGATCGTGAAGACTTCGCGGTGGAAGACGGTGCCCTGCGGGAGCGGCAGGTGCTCCCGGCCCGGATCGGTCCGACCAGGCCGACGCCGTGTTCGCGGGCGACCTGCTGTTTCAGTGCGACGGAGAGGTAGCGGCCGTCGACGAAGTACTCCTTCGACAGCAGGTTCCGGTGATCGAGGTTAGCCAGGATGCCGGGCAGGGCCTTGGGGTCGTGGACGGCGGCCTTGGTGGTGGTCACGTCCGTGATCACGCTCGGAGCGTGGCAATCGCACGTTTCGGTGACATGCGCCATGAAGCCCTTCCAGCGACGCTCGGCGCGACGCGCGTAACGGGCGCTCAGGTCGTAGGGCGAGACGATGGCGACGCCTGAGGGCGGCAGGCCGGCGCCCTCTGCTTCCCGCCACTTCGGGCGATCCTGGGCGGTGATGAAATAGTTCTGCACGGAGATCCGGCGCAGGGTCTGGACCTGCTCGCCGTCGCGGAGGGCGGGCAGGTATCGGTGGACGTAGCGCAGGAGCAGGCGGACATCCTCGCCGGCCTCCTTGATCTGGGTCTTGGGCTTGGAGGGATTATCGCCGAGCCGGGCCGCGCGGCCATAGCGCTTGCCCCACTCCTCCGTCACGAGGCCGACCAGCTCCTGCGGCGCCCGGCGGGCGAGTTCCTCCAAGGCGGCACGCATCGCCTCAGTGACCAGCTCCAGGCGGGTCAGGCCCCGCACCGCGGCAAGGACGTGAGTGGAGTCGGTCCGCTGCCGGCCGCGTTCCCTGATCAGGCCGACAGCCCAGATCTTCTCCAGCGCGAGGCCCAGCAGCTTGTCGGCTCGGCCCTCCTCCGCCAGACGCTCACGGAAGTCGGCCAGGACGCAGTGGTGGAAGCCCGGGTCCTCCAGCCCATGCCCAAGGCGTATGTGAAGTCGATGCGGTTGCGGACGGACTCGGCGGCCTACCGGTCGGACAGCTTCAACAGGAACTGCAGGACCGACACGGTCGCCAACTGGGCAAGTGACAAGCGAGCTTGCCGTCCCTGGGATACCACTCCTCGAAGTCCTCGTCGTCCCAGAGACCGTTGAGATGGTCGCGGATGGCCATAGCCGTGGTGCCCCTGGAATTGCTCGCCCATGCGACCCGCACAGTCAGCTCGAGAACCACGCAGCCGGTAGGAGGGCGAACACACATCCCAGGACTTCCGGAGTCGCGGGGCGCCAACCGTCCCACCCGCCAGATCACCGAGCCCACGGTTCCCGGCGACGGCAACCACGAACGAGTGAACGCGATCGACACTCCAACCACCGCAGTCACGTGGACAACGGCAGGCGCGAACGAAGCCTTCGCTCAACGGTCAGCACCGCATCGCCGCCACCATCAAGGGACTCGCTGACCCACGTGTGCAGCCCTGAACAGGGAAAACGAGGCGCTGCGCCACCACGTCGGCCACTGGAGACTCAAATTTCCAAGATCCCCGACAGCGTCACGCACTGAGGAGTTCCAAGTACCGGCTATTGGCGGGGCTACTGCGGGGCGGGGCGAGGGGGTCCACTTCGACCCGGCGGCGGTCAACGCCCGGCTGCGCTGACCGCCCGCCAGGCCGGTGACGCACGAGGCGGTGCCATCCGCGGGCGGCACCGCCTCGTGGTCGGCTCGTTCATACCCGGCCGTGACGGCCCGCGGCCGCGGGCCGTCACGGTGTGCGATTCAGCTCGCGGCGTTCCAGGAGTGGGCCACGTCCACGATCACCTTGCCGTCCGACTGGAAGACGCGGAAGGGCAGCCGCGCCCGCACTCCCACCCCGACCTGGGTCTCGCCCTCGAAGCTGCTGCCGAAGCGGGTGTCCTGGAAGGTCTCGTAACCCGAGACGTTCACCGCCGGGAGCTGCTGTGCGACCTTGCCGGGGTACGTCGTGCCCCCGCTCTGCGAGTAGCTGGCCGCGCCCACGTGGATCTCCAGGATCGCGCCGCCGTTGACCGGGATCGGGTCACCGGAGCCGTTCTGGTACATGGCGTCGACATAACCGGCCCAGACGAACGCCTTGTCGGCGGCCGTCGCGCCCTTGATGTCGAAGACCATGCGGTCGTAGCACTCGTGCTGACCGGTTCTGATGTTGACCAGCGGCTTCGCGCTGCTGAACGACTCCGTCTTCTCGCCGCTGCCCCAGCCGGTCGCGCACGCCGCCGACGTGCCCGTGATCGTGGCCTGGGCCGCCCCCGCCGTGCCCGCCAGCCCGGCGCCCGCCAGCACGATCGCCGCGATCGCGGTTCCCAAACGTCGCATCTCCAACCTCCGCAGTCTCGAAGTGAGTTGGTACGCACGTCTTGACCGGTCATGAGGGCCGGGAGGTTGTAATCGCCGCCGAATCTTTAGCGAAAGTACCTGAACTGGACCCGGATGGCGCGCAATCCGCCTTCCAGAGGCCACTCTGACACTTACCATCTCCTTCCTCGCCCCGGCTACCGCCGGGGCCGCCGAGGGCGGGCCGCCACCGGGCTGGGCTGGGCACGTGCGGCTTCCCCAGTCGGTGCGGGACGCCTACGACCTCGTGAGCTTCGGTCCGCGCGGAATCGTTCAGTCCACACTCGCGGACTGTGGCTGGTGGAGGAGTACCTGTCCCTGGCCACGTCCGGCTCGTGCCCGCCGCCGACGGCGGCCTCACCGGGAATGTCACTACCACCCGCAGCATCGCCGATGCCTGCGGCCACAACGGTGGCTCCTTCGGTTCCAAGGCGATGGCCCCACAACATGATTCTGTCAGCGGGGGCCGTTCCGTACCGTGGATATTGATGACTCTCCGCGCGGCGGGGTAGCACGGACAACGATTGCAGGATGGTTGTCTCGGCTCCAACGACTTCTGAACATTGCTATCGCATAGAAAACACGCGCCCCTCCCCCGAGTTTGGCGCACTTGCCCCCCCCAGCTGCCATGGCAACCCTGTGCGACGCTCCGCACCATGCTGTAGCCGCCAGTACGACCCCGCACGGAGCGGTATTCCTCCATCCGTGAGGGAGCACCGAACAGACCTGCCCGACACTCGGCGACCCCAGACCCGCCACCTGGGCGGCAAGCTGCGCGAACTGTGATTCCCCTGTACCGCCGCGAACAACGCATCACCCACTGGCTCGCCTCGCCCGGCGCATCGGTCTCAGGCGACTTGGATGCGGTTCCCGGCGGGGGCCTGCTGCCGAGCCGCCTGGATCATGGGAAACCCGGACATGCCACACACCTTCACCTTCAACGGCGACATGGCACGGGCTCTGGTCAGGCTCGCTCGCGACGAACGGGCGTGGCGTCGCGCCTGGCACGTGCCGTCCCCGCCCGCCATCACGATCCGAGAGCCGGCCCAGCGCTGTGCAGCCGCCGCGGGCCGACCGCCGATCAAACTTATCCAGATGCCACGCTTTGTGATGCACTCAGCGGGGGCCATGGTACCCATCGCTCGCGAGATGGCCGAGATGGACTACCAGTGGTACGCACCGTTCCACATGGCCGCAGACGAAACCGCGGTCACCTTCGGTCTCACCGCCACCGACCTCGACACCGCTGTCCGCGACCAGGTCGGAGTGCCGGCACAGCTCTGAAGGACACCGGCCGCCGACGCCGGCCGCGGTCGTCTCGCCCTACGACCCGACGGGCCGTCACGCGCGGCGTGGTCGTACCACTCCCCTACTTGGCCCTGGCACCGCCGTCTGGTGCGCTGGAAGTGGCGCCAGACGGCGGTCGGATCCGGTCGGCCACCGTTGCCGGAAGAGGCAGTCGCCCGCGACGGCGCGCAGCAGCCGTCCTGCCGGAGGATATCTCAGCGTCGTGGCCTCGTCCCTGGGCCGGAAGCCGGTCGTTCACGGGAGGCTGCTGCAGTCCGGTGCAGTGTCCGGGTCGACTTCACCCTGCACGACCGGCACCAGGAGTGGTCGCTTCGCACGCTGTCCGAACGCCACTGGGACTTTCGTTTCGGGGCTACACCACGGCGGAGCTGCGGCTGTTGCGCAGGCTTCCGACGTTTGATCTCGCCCGGCTCGGGCGGAGGTCTGCGGCCGAGAACTTCATGATCTTGGAAGGCACATCATTCGCCTGCGGCGTCCTCGGCCTCCCAGCGCAGCAGGTCGCCCGCCGCACCGACGCGGAGCCGACGGCCCTGGCCCGCACGGCCCTCAGGTGCGGCTTCCTCCCGCTCGCCCTCCGGGCCGCCGGGGTGTGGATCGCCACGCACCCCCGCATGAGCATCGAGGAGTTCGCCCGCCACTGTGCGGCGGAGGGCGGCGTCCTGGACCTGGTCGGCACCGGCGACGAGGAATGCCTGCCCGCCGCACTCGACCGGGTGCTCCCTGCCGGGTTGCTCCGTCCGTAGCAGGGGCTGCCCGGCGGCCCGGCCTCGCACCATCGCGTCGGCCCTGTCCCCCATAGGCGGCGCCTGTGACGGCAGCTCGGCGCCGCGCCGGTACGGTTCGCCGTATCCGGGCCCGTGGATACGGAGCGGACCGGCACGCCGCCGGCATCCTGCGGTGTCCTCCTACGGTTGTGTCACTTCCTCCTGGATGGTGTCGTCGTCGAGCGGATGGGCGGTCTCGTCGGCGCGCACCTTGGCAAGGCCGCCCACGAGCACCGCGAGCACGATGGGTGCCAGGCCCGCGATCAGGAACAGGACCCGGTGGGAGAGCTGCTGCGACACCAGGCCGACGAAGGCGATCGACACGGGCATGAAGGCGATGGTGATCAGGAAGTCGAGTCCGGCGATCCGCCCGATCATCTCCATCGGCACCCGCCGTTGCAGGAGCGTGCCCCAGATGACCAGGCCGACGCTGAGCAGGGCACCGTAGACGAACAGGCTCGCGCCGATGACCCAGGGGTCGTCCGTGAGCGCGACCAGGCTGATCGGCAGGCAGCCCAGTGCCCAACTGCCCAGCATCGTCGTCAGGTAGCGCCGCGGCATGGTGAGGGAGCCGGCGACCAGCGACCCGGCCAGGCCGCCGAGACCGAGTACCGCGACGAGCAGTCCGTAGACGGTGGATCCGTTGTCGGACCGGGCCCGCACGAGCGCGGGGAGGAGCACCTCCAGCGGGCCGGTCACCAACAGCCCCATGAGCGCCGCGAAGACGACGCTCGCGAGGATCCACGGGGTGCGGGCCGCGAACCGGAACCCTTCGACGAGGTCGTGCACGGGATGCGTCCGGGTGGTCTCCGCCTCGGGTGCGCCCGGGGGAAGGCCCAGCGTGCACAGCAGCGCCGCGGCGAACACGGACACGGTCAGCAGCGCACCTGCCGCCGGAACGGTCGCGCCCACGAGTGCCCCGACGGCGGCGGGGGCGGCCGCCTGCTGGACGGACGGGCGCGTGGCCCCTTCGAGGCCGTTGACGGCCATGAGGTCGGAGGCGGGCACGACGACGGGAACGAGTGCGGTGTAGGCGGGGAAGAAGAACGCCGTGGCGGCCCCCACGGCGAACGCCGACACGCTGAGGTGCCACAGTGCGAGGCCGTCCGCGAGGGACAGCGCCGC
This sequence comes from Streptomyces sp. NPDC019937, assembly GCF_040631655.1. NCBI lineage: Bacteria > Bacillati > Actinomycetota > Actinomycetes > Kitasatosporales > Streptomycetaceae > Streptomyces > Streptomyces sp. NPDC019937. The sequence goes on along the minus strand of NZ_JBEYAL010000064.1, from coordinate 12,083 downwards.
GATGACGCCCGTCGTCGCCAGGTTGGCCACGAGCACCGCCAGCAGCACGGACCTCTTCGCGGCGCGGTCGGCGACCACACCGGTGGCGAACGCCGTCGCCAGCAGGCCCACGCCGGTCCAGACGACGACCGAGGCCAGCTCCGGCGCCGAGGCACCGAGCTCCAGCGCCTGGAGCGCGAGGTAGATGGTCCACGCGCCGTACCCGAAGAGGGCGAGGACCATGGCGGCGAAGAGGCGGCGGTAGCCGGGCCGGCCCAGGGGCGCGAGGACGGCGGGGAGGTGTCGCTTGGTCATGAGTCGGCCCTTCCGGCAGGCACGGGAGCGGTCGTGGACGGCGCCGGCGCGAGAACGGCGAGACTCCGGCGCCCCGGGGTGGTGACGGCGGCCAGCGGCCGAGGGGCGGTCTCGCCGTGTCCCGCGAGCGTTGCTGCGGGGACGGCAGACCGCAGAGGTCCGCCGGCCGACCGGCCGGGCCGGTACGGCCTGTGCGCGGCGCGCGCCGCCGGGGCCGCGGGAGCGGCGTACCCGGGTGGTGCCGCCAGCCGGGGCCGGGAGCGGCGCCGGCGAGCGGGGCCCGTCAGGGCCGGTGCGGAAGGGGTGGTCGCCGTCGTCGGCCCCCGGCCCCCGGGCCGGCGGTCCTCGCTCGCATCGGTGAACTCGTGTATCGGTCGGCCGGCCTCAGGCCGGCCCCTTGCGGGGAATGCACCCACGGTGTGCTCCACAGGTTCGCTCCGGAACCGGGCAGCACGAAGGAGCCGCCCGGCACTGACACCGCGACGGTGGGCACGCGAAACGAGAGTTCAGGGCCGCACCGTCAGGCGCGGCGGCGGAGCTTCAGGGAACCGACACCTGGATACATGCCCGCCACCTTACACCTGCCCGGGCCGGTTCCCCGGCGCGGACAGGCCCCTGTCGCAGCGGAGTCGAGCTGTGGGGCACGGGTGTGCGGAGCGGTCGGTGTCACCCGGCCTTGCGGCGGAAATTCGGCTTCTTGGCGCCGTTGCGGGACGTTCCGTTCGCCTTGGAACGAGCGTCCCCGTGCGCCCGGCGTTCCCGGCTGAGGAGCTTCTTGCGCTCCAGTGCTTCCCGGAACTTCCGCTTGACGTCGCTCTCGGTCTCGGACTCGGACTCGGCTCCGGATCCACCCTGGTTGTCCTGCATATGAACCTCCCGCTGACGAACGACTGCCCGGGACACATTCGCACACGGCCTCGTCGTCCCGCGAGCAAGCGATCCGGGGCGTGGCGCATATTCAGCCATCGCACCACGCGGCCCCCTGTCAGCTCCGTCTGCTCTGCTATCGTGCCGACGTGGTCAGTTACTACTTCCTCTGATACCGCCACGGGAGTCCGGGCGACGAGGAGCACCGCGTACGCGGTTCCGCTCCGGCGCCGTCGAGAGTTCCCGGCAGGACGGTGACGCGGCTTCTCCTGCCGCTGATTGCGACGCCTCCCGGCCTCGCCTCTTCGCCTCCCTTTTTCGCGTCGCGCACCGTCGGGTGAGCCGCGTTCGCCGAGGCATTCTCTTCTTCCGCCGTCTGCCGTGGGCCGCTCCCTTTTGGCCACACTGCCTCTTTTTCTCCGAATGGCGGGTCACCCATGCAGAATGCACACCGTTCCGATACCGGCGCCGCGGCGCTCACCGGCACGTCGGAAAAGCTCCTTCCCACGCAACCGGAGACCGGTTCCTTCCAGGTCGTCCTCGACGACGTCGTCCGAGCACCCGGCGGACGGCCGCTGTTGGACGGCATCGACCAGTCGGTGGCACTCGGCGAGCGCGTCGGCATCATCGGTGAGAACGGATCGGGCAAGTCGACCCTGCTCCGCATGCTCGCCGGCGTGGACCGCCCGGACGGTGGCCAGGTCCTCGTCCGGGCCCCCGGCGGCTGCGGCTACCTCCCCCAGACACCGGACCTGCCCCCAGACGACACCGTGCGGGACGCCATCGACCACGCCCTCGCCGAACTGCGCTCCCTGGAGCGGGGGTTGCGTGAGGCGGAGCAGGCGCTGGCCGGGGCGGAGCCCGAGGAGCTGGAGGGCCTGCTCGGCGCCTACGGCGACCTGCTGGAGGCGTTCGAGGCCCGCGACGGCTACGCGGCGGACGCCCGTGTCGACGCGGCGATGCACGGCCTCGGTCTGGCGGGCATCACGGGCGACCGGCGGCTCGGCAGCCTCTCCGGAGGTGAGCAGGCGCGTCTCAACCTGGCCTGCCTGCTGGCCGCGTCCCCGCAGCTGATGCTGCTCGACGAACCCACCAACCACCTCGACGTCGGGGCGCTGGAGTGGCTGGAGGAGCGCCTGCGGGCCCACCGCGGCAGCGTGCTGGTCGTCTCGCACGACCGGGTCTTCCTGGAGCGCGTGGCCACCGCCCTGTGGGAGGTGGACGGCGAGCGGCGCACCGTCAACCGGCACGGCGGCGGTTACGCGGGATACCTGCAAGCCAAGGCGGCCGCGCGGCGCCGCTGGGAGCAGACGTACCAGGATTGGCTGGAGGACCTGGCACGCCAGCGCGAACTGGCCCGCAGCGCCGCCGACAACCTGGCCACCGGTCCGCGGCGCAATACCGAGCGGTCGAACCAGCGCCACCAGCGCAACGTGGAGAAGCAGATCTCCGCGCGGGTCCGCAACGCCAAGGAGCGGGTCCGCCGGCTGGAGGAGAACCCGGTGCCGCGGCCCCCTAAACCCATGCGTTTCCGGGTCCGGGTGGAGGGCGGCGGCACGGTCGAGCGCGGCGGGGCACTCGCCGAGCTGTACAAGGTCACCGTCGGCACGCGGCTCGACGTCCCGTCCTTCACCGTCGACCCCGGTGAGCGCATCCTGGTCACGGGGCACAACGGCGCGGGCAAGAGCACCCTGCTGCGCGTGCTGGCCGGTGACCTGGCGCCCGATCAGGGCGAGTGCGAGCGCCCGGAGCGCATCGGCTGGCTGCCGCAGGAGACGGAGATCGCCGACCGGCAGCAGAGCCTGCTGGCGGCCTTCGCGGCGGGGCTGCCCGGCCTTGCGGAGGAACACCGGGGCGCGCTCCTGGGATTCGGGCTCTTCCGGCCCTCGGCGCTGAGCACCGCGGTGGGAGACCTGTCCACCGGGCAGTTGAGGCGGCTGGCCCTGGCCCGTCTGCTGCGCGATCCGGCGGACCTGCTGCTGCTCGACGAGCCGACGAACCACCTGTCGCCCGCGCTCGTGGAGGACCTGGAGGAGGCACTGGCGCACTACCGGGGCGCACTGGTCGTGGTCTCCCACGACCGCATGTTCGCACAGCGGTTCAGCGGCCGCCGCATGCACATGGAGGGTGGCCGCTTCGTGGAGTGAGACGGCCCCGGGCGAGGGGCACCGGCCGGGTCTCCGGTCCCGGCCGGTGCCCTGGTGACGCCGGTGCCCGGTGCCCGGTGGGCGGCCGGGCGGCCGGCCGTCACCAGGAGACGATCTGGCGTTCCAATCCGCGGATCAGCATGCCCTGCTTCCACTTCAGTCCCGCGACCGGCTCGGCCAGGTCGAGGGTGGGGAAGCGCCGGACGAGGGCGGACAGGGCCTCCTGGAGTTCCAGTCGGCCCAGTTGGGCGCCGATGCAGTGGTGCGCTCCGTGCCCGAAAGCTATGTGCGGGTTGCGCTCACGGTGGAAGTCCAGCTCGTCGGCGTGGTCGAAGACCTCCTCGTCCCGGTTGGCCGACGCGAAGTGGACGACGCAGGGCTCACCGGCCCGCACGGTCACGGTGCTCAGCTCCACGTCCTCGGTGGCCACGCGGACGAAGCTGCCGGCGGACACGAGCGGTGTGTACCGCAGCATCTCCTCCACCGCCGCGGGCACGAGGGCCGGGTCGGCGACCAGCGACTCGTAGCGCTCGCGCTCGGTCAGCAGGAGGTGGACGAGGTTGGTGATCTGGTTGACCGACGTCTCGTGGCCCGCGATGAGCAGGCTCACACCCATGTTGACGATCTCGCCCTTGGTCAGGTGGTCGTCGTTGTCGGTGGCGAGGGCGAGGGCGCCGAGCAGGTCCTCGGTGGGGGCGTCGCGGCGCTGGGCAACCAGGCCGTCCATGTAGACCATGAAGTCCTGCTGGACCTGCTGTATCTCCGCGGCGGTGAGCCGGGTCGAGGAGAGCATGGCGTCGGAGAAGGTCCGGAACAGGTCGCGGTCCTCCAGGGGCACGCCGAGCAGTTCGCAGATGACCGCGACGGGGAAGGGAACGGCGAGGAACTCGACGAGGTCGGCGGGTGAACCGTGCGCCACCATGTCGTCGAGCAGGGAGTCGACGAGGGCGCGGACACGGGGCCGCATCTCCTCCACCCGGCGTGCCGTGAAGGCCTTGCCCACGAGCCGCCGCAGCCGGGTGTGGTCCGGCGGGTCCTGGGCGAGGACGCCGTCCGGCTCGGGCGGGGTGGGGAACATCCGGGGGGTGGCGGGATCGGTGGCGGCCGCGGTGCTGAAGCGGGAGTCGCCCAGGACGATACGGGCGTCGGACATGCGGGTGACCAGCCAGGCCGTGCCCTCGCCGTAGGGCAGGCGCACCCTGGAGACGGGGTCGTCGCGGCGGAGTTCGGCGTAGTGCGGGTCGAGGTCCAGTGCGTGCGGCAGGCTGAACGGGTAGGCGGGTGCCGCGTCGGCCGGTGTCGGTCCGGTGCGCGTGTCGGTCACAGCGGTGTGTCCTTTGCTGGAGGTGGTCCGGAGGTGGCGCGGGCAGTGGTGCGGTTTCCGGCTCTGGTTGCGGCCGTCGGCTAGTTGTCGTTCCAGAACGGCTCCCGGGGCACGGTGTGGGGGATGCCGCCCTCCTTGTTGACGCCCTTCTCGAGGAAGACGAGGTTGTGGTAGGCGTGCAGCCCGACGAGGTTCCTGGCGGTGTAGTCGGCCGTGGCCGCGCCGTCCGGCCGCTCCTCGTAGTGCAGCGAGTCGATCAGTCCCTTGACCATCTCCAGCGCGGTGTCCGGACGGGCACCGGGCTCCGGGTGGCCTCCGTACCCGGGCCAGTAGGAGGTGAAGGTGTCCTCGATGACGTAGAAGCCGCCGTTGCGCAGGTGGGGGAACATCACCGAGAACGACGTCCGCATGTGTGCGTTGATGTGGCTGCCGTCGTCGATGATGACGTCGAACGGCCCGTGCTCCTCGGCGACGCGGCGCATGAACTCCGGGTCGTCCTGCCGGCCGCGGAGCGTCTTGACGCGCGGCTGGTCGCATGCGGACTTGTCGAAGATGTCCACGCCGAAGACCAGGCCGCGCGTGAAGTAGCGCTTCCACATCTTCAGTGAGGCGCCGCTCGGCAGCAGGTCGTCGTAGCCGCCGATGCCGATCTCCAGGATCCGCACCGCCTGGTCGCGCAGCGGCCGCAGGTGCCGGTCGTAGTGGCCGGTGAACCAGTGGACGCCGCCCCACTTGTCGGACTCGTAGCGCAGGGCCAGCCGGTCCAGTGGGGGCGTCTCGTTGGTCGTCGCGTGCAGCACCACGTTGGTGGCGCGGGCGGCCAGGGCCGCGCCCTCCATGGTCCGCGGGCCGCGCAGGTCGGGCAGGAAGGAGACGCCGAAGGCCCCCGCGGTGCGGCCGGACGCCGGGCCGAACAGCTCCCGCAGGAGGTCGCTGAGCGTGAACTCCAGTACGGCGCCCGGTTCCTGGCCGGCCGGTTCCGCCGACGTGACCGGCTTGCCGTCCGTCACCTGCAGCACATGGCTGATCCGGTCGGTGCCGTGCAGGACGTCCAGGCCGACGAACGCCTCGCCGCCCACCTGCGGGATCTCGCAGCGGAACAGCAACTCGTCCACGAGCGCCGCGGTGATCCTGGCGGGTCCCCATTCCTCGACGGTGCTCAGCAGGAAGCGCTCGTCACCTCCGGCGCACCGCAGTATCGCTTCCAGCACCGCGTGGTCGTCGTCGTACGACATGTGAAAGGTCCTTCGCGTGGTCCGGTGATCCGTGTGAACGGCGTGAACAGGTGATCGGGCGGTGCGCGGCGGGTTCACGTCCGGGTGCCGACGAACAGCCCCCGGCCCGAGGGGCCGCCGTCGAGGTACTCGACGGTGTAGCCCGCCTTCTCGTACGCGGCCGTGTACGCCTGCCGCGGGAACAGCGTGATGCGGTGGTGCTCGACCAGGTGCCGGGGACCGTGCTCGGCGTCGGCGATCACGTAGTGGATCTCCATGCGGGTGGCGTCGCCGTCCCGCACCGAGTGGGACACCCGGGAGATGGTCCGGCCGTCGACGCGTACGATGTCGCCCGCCACGTAGCCGTCGGTGAAGGTCTCCGGGAACCACCACGGCTCGACGACGGCCACGCCGCCGGTCCGGGTGTGCCGGGCGAAGCACCGCAGCGTCGCGTCGAGTTCGGCGGTGGTGGCCAAGTGGCCGACCGAGCTGAACATGCAGGTGACCGCGGAGAACGTGTGGCCCAGGTCGAAGGCGCGCATGTCCCCCTGGTGCAGCGGCACGCCCGGCATGCGGGAGCGGGCGATGTCCAGCATGCTCGCGGACAGCTCGAGACCGCGGGCGTCGTCGAAGAGCGCGGCGAAGTGCCGCAGGTGCGCGCCCGTGCCGCAGGCCACGTCCAGGAGGGAGGACGCGTCCGGCACCCGGTCGCGCACGAGGTCCGCCACGTCCTTCGCCTCGCCGGCGTAGTCCTTCCCCCGGCCCCGGTACACGGCGTCGTAGATCTCGGCGAACTCGTCCTCGTACCGGGAAGTTGGCTCCGTGTCAGCCCGCATGGGTCCCGCCTCCTCGTCCTTGTCCGCCGCTCGCGGCGAGCCGCTCCAGCACCGGCACGACCTCGCCCGGCGACGGCTCGGCGTTCATCTCGTCCCGGACGCGCTGTGCGGCGGCCCGGATGGAGGGGTCCGTCAGCACCCGGCGCACGCCCTCACCGAGCCCGGCCGCGGTGACCTCGGACGGATGGATGAACAGGCCCGCGCCCGCGGCCTGTGTCTGCCGGGCGCGCAGCAGGTTGTCCCAGAGGTCACCGAGGACGATCTGCGGAACGCCGTGGGCGGCGGCCGTCAGCCAGGTACCGGCGCCGCCGTGGTGCACGATCGCCGAACAGGTCGGCATCAGGGCGTGCAGGGGCACGAAGTCCACCAGCCGGACGTTGTCCGGCACCGGCCCCAGGAGCTTGCGCTGGGAGGCGTCCAGCGTGGCCACGATCTCCGCGTCCACGTCGCCCAGCGCGGCCAGCACCTCCGCCAGCGACACGCCGTCGCCCAGCGTCTGCCGGGCCGACACCCCGAGCGTCAGGCAGATCCGGGGCCGCCGCGCGCGCTGCCGGACCCATGCGGCGACCACGGCCCGCCCGTTGTACGGCACGTACCGCATCGGCACCGTCGTCGTCCCGGTGGGCAGCCGCATGCTCCGCGGCAGCGGGTCGATCGTCCACTGCCCGGTCACCAGGTCCTCGTCGAAGGTGGAGCCCAGCCGTTCGGCCGCCCAGCCCAGCCACTCGGCCATGGGGTCCTCGCGGTGCTCGGCGGGCCGGTTCGCCCGCTCCGCGAGGAAGTCCCGGCGGAACCGGACGATGAGGTCCGACCCCCACAGCACGCGGGCGTGAGGCGTGCCGGTGGCCCGCGCCGCCAACGCCCCGGCGAAGCTGAAGTGCTCCCACAGGATGAGGTCGGGCCCCCAGGCCCGGGCCAGCGCGACGAGGCCGTCGACGAACGGCTCGTCGTTGACCAGCGAGTAGAACGTGGGCACCAGGGTCGTGTGCATGCCAAGCAGGTACTCCCAGCTCGCCAGCTCCGCACGGACGCCCAGGTCGATACCGGTGGAGTACTTCTGGACGTCCGCGCCGATCTCCCCCATCAGCTCCAGGAAGGCGGTGTCCCGGCCCACGGGCACCGCGGTCAGACCCGCTTGGGTGATCGTGTCGGACAGGGCGGGCTGACTGGCCACGCGGACCTCGTGCCCGGCGGCCCGCAGCGCCCACGCCAGCGGCACCAGCCCGTGGAAGTGCGTGTCGTTGGCGAAGCAGGTCAGCAGTACACGCATCGTCTCACCACCTCCCCGCCACCGCGCCGGTGGCATGCTCCGCGGTGAGCCGTTCCAGGTCCGGTACGACGTCACCGGGGGCGGGCATCGCGAGCATCTCGGCCCGGATCCGCTCGGCGCCCGCGCGGAACTCCGGCTCCCCCAGCAGCCGCAGCACCCGGTCCCGCAGCGCCTCGACGCCCAGTTCCTCCACCGGCATCGACAGGCCCGCCCCGAGCCGCTGCATGCGCTGCGCCCGCACCGGCGTGTCCCACGAGGTGTCCAGGATGATCTGCGGGACGCCGTGGAGCGCCGCCGTCGACCACGTGCCCGGACCACCGTGGTGCACGATCGCCGAGCAGGTCGGCATCAGCGCGTGCAGCGGGACGAAGTCCACCAGCCGGACGTTGCCGGGGGCAGCGCCCAGCAGGTGCTCCTGTTGGGTGGTGTCGAGCGTGGCCACGATCTCCGCGTCCACGTCGGCGAGGGAGTCGAGCAGGTGGTCGAGGGGGACATGGTGCCGGCCGGAGTCACGCTGGGAGGTGCCGATCGTCAGGCAGACCCGGGGCCGCTCGCACGGTTCCCACACCCAGGGGGGTACGACCGCCGGTCCGTTGTACGGCACGTACCGCATGTCCAAGGTGCGCAGCTCCTCGGACAGCTCCAGTCGCATGCTGCGCGGCAGCGTGTCGATGGTCCACTGCCCGGTGACCATCTCCTCGTCGAACGAGCAGCCGTACCGGTCGAGCATGCGGTCCAGCCACTCGGCCGTGGGATCCTCCCGGTGCTCGAACGGTTGCAGGGCACGCTCGGCGAGGAACGCCTGCCGCCCGCGCAGGGTGATCTCCTGCCCCCACGGCAGCCGGGCGTGGGCCGCGCCGGTGACGCGCGCCGCCACCGCGCCGGCGAACGTCAGCGGCTCCCAGATCACCAGGTCGGGCCGCCAGTCACGGGCGAACTCGACCACGCCGTCCACGAAGGACTCGTTGTTCAGCAGCTCGTAGAAGGCGGGCACCAGCATGGTCTCCATGCCCAGCAGGTACGGCCACGTCCACAGGCCGGGGTCGTTGCCGGTGAAGTCGATGCTGTTGACGCCGATGTAGGCATCGCCGCCCCAGGTCGCCGCGAACTGCTCGACCGGAGCCTCGGTGCCCACCGGGACCGAGGTGAGCCCCGCCTGCGTCACCACGTCGCTCAGCGAGGGCTGGCTCACCACGCGCACCTCGTGCCCGGCCGTCCGCAGTGCCCAGGCCAGGGGAACCAGCGGCTGGAAGTGCGTGTTGGCCGCGAAGGTGGTCATCATCACGCGCAGGGGCCGGCGGGGTGCCGGGCGCGCACCGTTCGACGCGATGCTCATGCCGCAGCCACCGGAGCCCGGTGCAGCCCGCCGACGACGGGGGAACGCCGCCGTCGTACGACGGGTCCCGCCGCCGTCAGCCGGGGGGCCCGCTCCGCGAGGGCGTGGAGCGCCGCTCCCGTCACGGCCCGGACGAGGTGCTCGGCCAGCACGTTCTCGAAGGCGGCGGCACCGAAGACCGACGGGGCGGGCGGGGCTAGTGGGGCTGGTGGGGCTGGTGGGGCCAGTGAGGCAGCCGGGGCGGCTGCGAACGGTCCGTCCCGGCCGACCGCTCCGGCCAGGACCACCACCTCGTCACCGGACTTGACCTCGCAGCCCGCCAACTCCAGGTCCTCCCGGGCGAACCGCGTCGCGATACGGTACGACACCGCCCGGTGCAGCGCCTGCTCGGCAACCTGCCCGGCAGCCACCCGGCCGGTGCAGGGCGCGGGCCACTGCCCGGGCAGGAGCCCGAGCACGGCGTTCCCGATCGCCGTGGTCACCGGCTCCGTGCAGAGCAGAACGGTGAGCATGGCCACGGCCGTTCCGTCACCGCCGGCGGGGCCGGCGAGGCGCGGCATCGCGTCAAGGCCGTCGAAGAGGAGTCGCAGGTCCTCCAGGGCGGAAGCCATGTCCTTGCTCAGCGCCAACTGCTGGGGACACAGGAGGCTGTCCAGCGCGGGAGCGAGCGCCCGGCAGTCACGCCCGAACCGGGCGCGGTCCTCCTCGGGGACGCCCCAGATCCGCGCCAGCACCTCGACCGGCACCAACCCCGCGTACTCCTCGACCAGGTCGAACGTGTCCGGCAGCCCCTTCGCGAGCCCCGCGCAGACCTCGTCGATCAGCGGGCGCCACGCGTCGACCGCCGCGGCCCCCAGCACCGGCGCCGCGACCTCCCGCAGTCGCTCGGCCTCCTCGCGCTCCAGCCGCAGGAACGCCTGGTGCCCGGGCAGCACGTACTGCTCCAGCCCGTCGGTCTCGCCCGCACCGGCCACGAGCCGCCGGGCACCGAGCTGCCGGTCGGCGAGGATGCGGCCCCCGAGCCCGGGGGCAGCGGTGACCCAGGCTCCGGTCCTGCTCCGGTGCAGCTCGCCCAGGGTCCGTATCTCGTCGTAGAGGGGTGACGGGTCGTCCTCCATGCCACACAGCAGCCGGGCGTACGGATCGCCGTTGGCGCCGAAGACCCACTGCATGCCGCGGAGCATCTGCAGGCGGCGCCCCAGTTCGCTGTCCTCCATCTCCTGGGCGGCTTCCGTGCGCTGCTCGCTCTGCTCGAGCTGCGTCTGCCGCGTGTTCGGCACTGGCTGTTCGGGCTGTACGCCTTGCATGTCCTGCATGAGTGCAACACGCTCCTTCGCCGGTCCCTGTGGGGGTTCGGGTCGTCGATGCGTTCGGAGGGAGGAGGAAAGCGGGGCATGCCGATGGGGACTTCCTGAGCGACTCGGCCGTTACGCACACGGGTTGGGAGGACCGGGACGCCGGGTGCGGGCAGGTGTCAAGGTGTGAGCCCCTTCAGCCAGACGTCGATGTGCCGGGCCGCGTCCTCCGCGTGCTCGCGCATGATCGTGAAGTGGTTCCCCGGCATGTCGACGGCGGTGTGGTCGTACTCCCAGGAGGCCCGCCAGTCGGTGGCCCCGGTCCACTCCGCCATGGGTTCGGTAGCCCGGATCAGGAGGGAGGGCAATCCGGAGGGCGCCGGCCGCCACTCGGCCATGAGACGGTCGTACGTGCCGAGGGCCGTCAGCCGCGTGTCGTCCATGGGCACGAAGTCCTGGGCGAACATGCCCTCGGTGAGCTCCTTCTGCCAGCGGAAGACGGGTTCCTGCCGGCCCGGCGGATAGACGTCCACCAGCACCTCACCGCTCGGCGGTGTGCCGCGCCCGACCAGGTGGCAGGCGAGCGCGTGGGCCATCAGTCCGCCCGCCGAGTAGCCGACCAGGACGAACGGCGCACCCCCGGTCTGCTTCTCCACCGCCTCGGCCTGCGCGGCGAGCACGGCGTCGAGGTCCGCGGGCAACTGCTCACCGGGCAGGTAGCCGGGCAGCGGAAGCGCCGAGACCGCACGAGTGCCGCGGAAGAACGAAGCCAGGCGCGCGAACTCCTGCGGCCCGCCGACCGGCGCGGTCCCGCTGCAACAGATCAACTGCGGCTTGCGCATCCCGTCCGCCAGCGGAACGGCCTCCAACGGCGCGTCGAGGTCCGCCGGCCCGTGGAACACCGGGCGGAAGGCCGCGGTCTCGGCCAGCAGCCCGATGAACTCCCGGCTCCGGCCCAACTCGGCGGAACGCCGGTACAGATCGGCCAGCATTCCGCTCTGCCCAGCGCCGAACGACCGACCATCGTCGGCGTCCGGCCCAGGTCCACTGGCGTGCGCACCACCGTGTCCACTATCGGCATGCCGCATCCCTGCGTGCAGCCACCTGGCGAGAGCCGAAGCGTCGGGGTGGTCGAAGACGGCGCTGGTGGGGAGCCTGGTGCCGGTGGCGGCGGCCAGTCTGTTGCGGAGCTGAACGGCGGTGAGGGAGTCGAAGCCCAGCTCCTTGAACGCCCGCTCGGCCGGGACGTCCTGCGCTGAGCCGTGCCCGAGAACAGCGGCGGCCTCGGTGCGGACGAGCTTCACCAGCTCGGCTTCCCGTCCGGCGGGAGACAGCAGGGACAGCTGCCGCAGAAGCTGTGCCGATCGGTCCTCGGGGACGGGGGCATGGAGCTGGTCCTGCTCCTGGTTCTGCAGGGCGGTACGGACTTCCGGCAGGTCACTGATCAAAGGGCGGGGACGGGCGGAGGCGAAGCCGGTCACGAAGCGTTCCCAGTCCACA
>NZ_JBEYAL010000063.1:0-34506 GCF_040631655.1 Streptomyces sp. NPDC019937 | reverse complement strand
CGGCGGTGGAGTTGCGTAATCGGTTGGCGGCGGTGACGGGGCTGCGGTTGCCCGCGACGATGGTGTTCGACTATCCGACCCCCCACGCCCTGGCCACCTACCTGTGCGCCCGGTTGGCGGGCGAGTCCGCGGTGACGCGTGGCCCGGCGATGACGGTGGCCGAGTCTGGTGAGCCGATCGCGATCGTGGGGATGACCTGCCGTTTCCCCGGTGGCGCGACGTCTCCCGAGAAGCTGTGGGAGCTGGTCGCCTCGGGGAAGGATGTGATCGGGGAGTTCCCGACGGGCCGGGGCTGGGACCTGGACGGCCTCTTCCACCCGGACCCCGACCACCCCGGCACCAGCTACGCGAACGAGGGCGGTTTCCTCCATGATGCGGATGCGTTCGACGCGGGGTTCTTCGGCATCAATCCGCGTGAGGCGTTGGCGACGGATCCGCAGCAGCGTCTGTTGCTGGAGGCGGCGTGGGAGGTGGTGGAGCGGGCCGGTATCGACCCGATGTCGCTGAAGGGCAGTCCGACCGGTGTCTACGCCGGGGTGATGTACCACGACTACGCGGCAGGGCTGAGCAGCGGCGCCGATAGCAAGCTCGAAGGCTATGCGATGCTCGCGGGGTCGGGCAGTGTGGTCTCGGGCCGGGTGGCGTACACGCTGGGTCTGGAAGGCCCGGCGGTGACGGTGGATACGGCGTGTTCGTCATCGCTGGTGGCGATGCATCTGGCCGCGCAGGCGTTGCGGCAGGGTGAGTGCACGCTTGCTCTGGCGGGTGGTGTGACGGTGATGGCCACGCCGGATGTGTTCACCGGTTTCTCGCGTCAGCGCGGCCTGGCCCCGGACGGCCGGTGCAAACCCTTCGCCGCTGCCGCTGATGGCACGGGGTGGGGCGAGGGCGTCGGCCTGCTGTTGCTGGAGCGGCTGTCGGATGCGCGGAAGAACGGCCGTCAGGTGCTGGCGGTCGTGCGCGGCAGCGCCGTCAATCAGGATGGTGCGTCGAATGGTCTGACGGCGCCGAATGGGCCGTCGCAGCAGCGGGTGATCCGGCAGGCGCTGGCCGGTGCGGGCTTGTCGGCGGCCGAGGTGGACGCGGTGGAGGCGCACGGTACGGGCACCACGCTGGGCGATCCGATCGAGGCGCAGGCGCTGCTGGCGACGTACGGCCGGCAACGGCCCGCCGATCAGCCACTGTTCCTCGGTTCCATCAAGTCGAATATCGGGCATACGCAGGCGGCCGCGGGTGTGGCGGGTGTGATCAAGATGGTGCAGGCCATGCGGCATGGTGTACTGCCCGCTTCCTTGCACATCGACGAGCCGACGCCGCACGTCGACTGGGCCGGTGGCGCGGTGCGGCTGCTGTCCGAGCCCGTGGAGTGGCCGCGGAGCGGGAGGCCTCGCCGTGCTGGAGTGTCCTCCTTCGGCGCCTCCGGTACGAACGCTCACCTCATCCTGGAGCAGGCCCCGGACACGCCCGAGCCAGACCCGGTGCCCGAGCATGATGATGTCGTGCCGTGGGTGCTGTCCGCACGCAGCACGGAGGCCCTGCGCGGGCAGGCCGCGGCACTGGTGGCGCGTCTGGCCGAGGACCCTGGGCTGAGGCCGGTGGATGTGGGCTGGTCGTTGGTCAGGTCGCGGTCGGTGTTCGAGCATCGTGCGGTGGTGGTGGGCGAGGACCGCACGGAGCTGGTGGCGGCGGTCGAGGCGCTGGCGGCAGGGGAGTCCCACCCGGGCGTGGTACATGCGGGCGCACCGGCGCCGCCGAGCGATGCGGGCCCGGTGCTGGTGTTTCCGGGCCAGGGGACCCAATGGGCCGGGATGGGAGCCGCCCTGCTCGATGCGTCGCCGGTGTTCGCGGCGCGGGTAGCGGAGTGCGAGCGGGCACTGTCGCCGTACGTCGACTGGTCACTCACCGACGTACTGCGCGGCACCGAGGGCGCGGGCGATCTGGGCCGGGTCGATGTGGTGCAACCGGTGTTGTGGGCGGTGATGGTGTCCCTGGCCGCGGTGTGGGCCGGGCACGGCGTAAAACCTGGCGCGGTGGTCGGTCACAGCCAAGGGGAGATCGCCGCAGCGGTCGTCGCCGGGGCGCTGTCGCTGGAGGATGGCGCGAAGGTCGTGGCCCTGCGCAGCCGGGCCCTGCGTCGGCTGGCCGGTGGCGGAGCGATGGCATCGTTGGGTGTGGGCCAGGAGCAGGCCGGACAGCTGCTGGCCCGGCTCGGCGACGAGGCGGCCGCGGTGGGTGTGGCCGCGGTCAACGGGCCCTCTTCGACGGTCATTTCAGGACCGCCACAGCAAGTGGCCGCCGCGGTGGCGGCGTGCCAGGAGAACGGCGGGCGCGCACGGCTCATCGACGTGGACTACGCCTCGCATGGCCCTCAGATCGATGAGATCCGCGACGAGCTGTTCCGCGAATTGGACGGGATCCACCCGAACGATACGTCTCAAAAAGGCATCATGTTCTACTCCACGGTGACCGGTGGCCAGGCCGATACGGCACGACTGGACACCGCCTACTGGGTGACGAATCTGCGGGAGCGCGTACGGTTCGCCGACGCGCTCGAGGCGGCGCTGGCCGACGGGCACCGGGCGTTCATCGAGACCAGCACGCACCCCGTGCTGACCATCGGCATGCAGGAGACCTTCGAGTGCACGGGCGTGCAGGCCGTCACGGTCCCCACACTGCGCCGCGACCACGGAGACCGGACCCAATTGCTGCGGTCCCTCGCCCACGCGTTCATCGCCGGAGTCGACGTCGACTGGACGACCCTGTATCCCACCTCGCCCCCGCCCCGGGTCGTGGAGCTGCCCACCTACGCCTTCCAGCGTGAGCGGTATTGGCTCGACGGCCACACCGGGCGCGGAGGCAACCCCGCCGACCTCGGGCTGCTCTCCGCGCGGCATCCCGTGCTGGCCGCGGCCGTGGAGCTCGCCGACGGCAGTGGCCATGTGCTGACGGGCCGGCTCTCGGCGCGCAGGCCTGCGTGGCTCGGTGACCACGTGGTGGCGGACACGGTGCTGGTGCCGGGCGCGGGCCTGGCGGAGTGGGTTCTGCGGGCCGCCGACGAGGCCGGCGCCGGTGGAGTGGAGGAGCTGGCGCTCCAGGTGCCGCTGGTGTTGCCCCCGTCCGGCGGGTTGCGGCTCCAAGTGGTCGTCGGCGCGTCCGGGGGCGACGGACGCCGCGAGGTGCAGGTGTACTCGCGGCCCGACCGCGATGCCGAACCGGGCACCGACCCGGGGTGGGTGTGCCATGCCGAGGGCGTACTGAGCGCGCCCGCCGATCGCGCCGACGACGTGGCCGGACTGGGTGGCGCATGGCCCCCGGCGGGCGCGGAACCACTCGAGACCGAGCGATTCTACGAACGCGTCGCGGCCGCCGGATATGCGTACGGGCCCGCCTTCCAGGGGCTGCGCGCGGTGTGGCAGGACGGCGCGGACGTCCTGGCCGAGGTGGTACTGCCGGACGCCGCGGGCGAACACGATGGCTTCGGCATCCACCCGGCGCTCCTCGACGCCGCCCTGCACCCGGCCCTGCTGATCGACCAGCTCACCACCGGCACGGACACCGGGATCGCCCCTGGCCAGGTGTGGTTGCCGTTCGCGTGGAACGGTGTGACGCTATGGGCGGCCGAGGCGACCACGGTCCGGGTCCGCCTGTCCCCCCACGAGCAGAGCGCGGACGGCGAGCGAGCGTTGCGTGTGACCGTGGCCGACGCGGTCGGCGCGCCGGTGCTCACCGTGGATTCGGTGGCGATGCGCCCGGCGAGTGCGGACCAGCTGCGGTCGGTGGACACCCGTCGTACGGACAGCCTGTTCACCCTCGACTGGACGTCACTGCCCCTCGCGGTGGACACCACGGAACCGGCGGACGCCGACGGCCGCTGGACCGTGCTGGGCCCCGATGCCCCGAACCTTGCCCACCCGGACATGAGCCACTTCCCGGACCTCACGGCACTGAGCGAGGCGCTCGATCTCGGTGAGCCGACCCCGCCGGTGGTGTTCGCCGACGTACCGCCCACGGACGTCGGCGACGCGATGGCGGCCGAGGGCCTGGCCATGACGGAACGGACGCTGGCCCTGCTCCAGGGCTGGCTGGCCGAACCGCGGCTGTCCGACGCCCGGTTGGTGGTCGTGACGCACGGCGCGGTCACCGTTGACGGCTCCACGGAAGACGGCGTACAGGTGGCTGCCGCAGCTGCGTGGGGCCTCGTACGCAGCGCCCAGTCGGAGAACCCCGGCCGGTTCCTCCTGCTCGACCTCGACGACGAGACCAACGCCGACACCGTACGGACCGCCGTCGCCCACGCCGTGGCGAGCGACGAACCACAGCTCGCCCTCCGTGCGGGGCGGGCCCTGGTGCCCCGCCTCGTCCGGGCCGGCGTCGGTGGCGCGGGACTCGTGGGCCCGGTGGAGCAACCGGCCGCATGGCGGTTGGACACCGTCGGTACGCCCACCCTGGACAACGTGGTGCCGGTGCCCTGCCCGGAGGTACTGGAACCGCTGGGGACGGGCCAGGTGCGCATCGCCGTCCGCGCGGCCGGTATCAACTTCCGGGACGTCGTGGTGAGCCTGGGCATGGTCCCGGGGCAGACCGGGCTGGGTGGCGAAGGCGCCGGTGTGGTGGTGGACATCGGCCCCGGAGTCACCGCAGTCGCGGTCGGAGACCGGGTCATGGGCGTCTTCGACCAGTCCTTCGGCCCCCTGACGGTCACGGACGCACGGCTCGTGGCCCCCGTCCCCTCCGGCTGGAGCTTCCAGCAGGCCGCCGCGGTACCCGTGGTGTTCCTCACCGCCTGGTACGGGCTGGTCGAGCTGGGCGGACTCCGGTCGGGGGAGTCGGTGCTGATTCATGCCGCGACGGGTGGTGTGGGGATGGCGGCGGTGCAGATCGCCCGTCACCTGGGTGCGGAGATTTATGCCACGGCGAGTCCCGGCAAGCATGCGGTGCTGGAGGAGATGGGCATCGACCGTGCGCACCGGGCTTCGTCTCGTGATCTGGATTTTGAGCACGTGGTGTGGGAGGCCACTGGTGGCCGTGGTGTGGATGTCGTATTGAACAGTCTGGCTGGGCCGTTCGTGGATGGTTCCCTGCGGTTGCTGGCTGGTGGTGGTCGGTTGCTGGAGATGGGGAAGACCGACGTTCGTGATCCGGAGCAGATCGCGGCCGAGTATCCCGGGGTACGGTACGTGGCATACGACCTGATCAGCGATGCGGGGCCGGAGCGTATCGGCCGGATGCTGGGCGAGCTGGGTGGGCTGTTCGGTTCGGGTGTTTTGGTGCCGCCTCCGGTGCGGGTGTGGCCGTTGTGGCGGGCGCGGGAGGCGCTACGGCACCTGAGCCAGGCCAAGCACACCGGCAAGCTGGTGCTCGATGTCCCGGCCCGGGTGGATCCCGAGGGCACGGTGCTGATCACGGGCGGTACCGGGACTCTGGGCGGGCAGGTGGCCGAGCATCTGGTCCGTGTCTGGGGGGTCCGGCATCTGCTGCTGGTCAGCCGCAGCGGTCCCGACGCCCCCACCGCCAAGGAACTAGCGTGCCGGCTCAGCGAGTTGGGTGCGGACGTACGGATCGAAGCGGCCGACGTGGCCGACCCCATCACCGTCAGCGCTCTCGTCGCGGGCATCGATCCGGCGCATCCGCTGACCGGTGTCATCCACGCCGCGGGCGTGCTGGACGACGCCGTCGTCACCTCGCAAACGCCGGAGCGGCTGGCCCGGGTGTGGGGAGCCAAGGCCACCGCCGCGGCCAACCTGCACACCGCCACCGCCCACCTTCCGCTGGCCGTATTCGTGATGTTCTCCTCGGCCGCCGGAGTCATGGGCAGCCCGGGGCAGGCCAACTACGCGGCGGCCAACGCCTTCTGCGACGCCCTCGCCGCCCACCGCCAGAACCTCGGCCTGCCCGGCGTGTCGGTGGCCTGGGGGCTGTGGGCCGAGGCCAGCGGGATGACCGGCCATCTGGCCGAGACGGATGTGGCCCGGATGGCCCGGTCCGGAATCGCCGCGATGTCCAACGACCAGGCGCTGCGCCTCCTGGACGCCGCCTGCTGGCACGGCGATCCTCGGCCGGCGGCCGTCGACCTCGACATCCGCGCCCTGGCCGCACAGCCCACCGACTCCCACCCGGCCCTGCTGCGCGCCCTCACCCAGGACGCCCGCAGGGCTACCGGGCGGCGGACCGCCGCCACCGGCGTACCCGCCGCGGGACTGGTCGGTCGGCTCACCGCGCTGACACCGGACGAACAACACCGCGAACTGCTGCACCTGGTGCGCACCCAGGCGGCCGCGGTGCTGGGGCACACCGATGCGAGGGCGGTGGACAGCGACACCCCGTTCAAGGATCTGGGGTTCGATTCGCTGACCGCCGTCGAGCTGCGCAATCGGCTCGCAGCGGCCACCGGGTTGCGCCTGCCCGCCACGTTCATCTTCCGTCATCCGACGTCCTCGGCCATCGCCGACGACCTCCGCGAACAGCTGTGCCCCGCGGCCGCGGACACTTCCCTCCCCGTCTTCGGCGAGCTGGAGAAGCTGGAAGGGGCGATGGCCCGGTTCGTCCCCGACGACCAGGCCCGCGGCAGGCTGGCGAAGCGCCTGGAGGCGCTCCTGTGGCGGCTCGCCGACGGCACGCCGGAGGCCGCCGTCGGCCAGGCCGTGGACGACGAGGCTGTGGAAGCCGCGTCGGACGACGAGCTGTTCGCGTTCATCGACCGGGAACTGCCTTCTTGAGCACACATAGCGTAAGTGAGGACTGATGTCGGGTACGGAAGAAAAGCTCCGCCACTACCTGAAGCGGGTCACGGTGGATCTGGGGCAGGCCCGTCAGCGGGTTCGGGACCTGGAGGAGCGTTCCCAGGAGCCGGTGGCCGTGGTGAGCATGGCGTG
Source organism: Streptomyces sp. NPDC019937 (assembly GCF_040631655.1). Taxonomy (NCBI): domain Bacteria; kingdom Bacillati; phylum Actinomycetota; class Actinomycetes; order Kitasatosporales; family Streptomycetaceae; genus Streptomyces; species Streptomyces sp. NPDC019937. Next base: position 27,634 of record NZ_JBEYAL010000063.1, on the reverse strand, counting down.
CCGCTACCCCGGCGGGGTGGGCTCGCCCGAGGAGTTATGGGAGCTGGTGTCCTCGGCCGCAGACGGGATCGAGGAGTTCCCCACCGACCGCGGCTGGGACCTGGAGTGCCTGTACCACCCGGATCCCGACCACCCCGGTACCAGCTATGTCCGCCACGGGGGATTCCTGCGCGAGGCCGACCGCTTCGACGCCGAGTTCTTCGGCATCAGCCCGCGCGAGGCGCTGGCGATGGATCCGCAGCAGCGGCTGCTGCTGGAAGTGTCCTGGGAACTGCTGGAACGAGCGGGCATCGACCCCACCTCGCTGAAGGGCAGCCCGACAGGTGTGTACGCCGGGGTGTCCAGCCAGGACTATCTGTCCCGGATGCCCAGGATCCCCGAGGGCTTCGAGGGGTACGCCACCACCGGCAGCCTCACCAGCGTGGTGTCCGGCCGGGTGGCGTACACCTTCGGGCTTGAAGGGCCCGCGGTGACGGTGGACACCGCGTGTTCGTCGTCCCTGGTGGCGATGCACCTGGCCTGCCAGGCGCTGCGGCAGGGCGAGTGCGACCTGGCGCTGGCGGGCGGGGTCACCGCGCTCACGACCCCGACCGCGTTCGCCGAGTTCTCCCGGCAGCGCGGACTGGCTCCGGACGGGCGCTGCAAGTCCTTCGCCGCGGCCGCCGACGGCACCGGATTCTCCGAGGGTGTCGGGCTGATACTGCTGGAGCGGCTGTCGGACGCCCGCCGCCACGGCCACCGGGTACTGGCGGTGATCCGCGGTTCGGCCGTCAACCAGGACGGCGCCAGCAACGGCCTGACCGCCCCCAACGACGTGGCGCAGGAGCGGGTGATCCGCCACGCGCTGGCCAACGCCCGCCTCACCCCCGACCAGGTGGACGCGGTGGAGGCGCACGGCACGGGGACCTCGCTCGGCGACCCGATCGAGGCGCACGCGCTGCTGGCCACGTACGGCCGGGACCGACCCGCGGACCGGCCCCTGTGGCTGGGCTCCCTCAAGTCCAACATCGGTCACGCCCAGGCCGCGGCGGGCGTGGCCGGTGTGATCAAGATGGTGATGGCCCTCCGGAAGGAGACGCTGCCGGTCACCCTGCACATCGACGAGCCGACGCCGCATGTGGACTGGGAAGGCGGTGGGGTACGGCTGCTCACCGAACCGGTGGCGTGGCCGAGGGGCGAGCGACCGCGCCGGGCGGGGGTGTCCTCCTTCGGCATCAGCGGCACCAACGCCCATCTGATCCTGGAACAGGCGCCCGAGCCACCCGAACCTGCCGCGGCGGCTGTACCGGGCGCGGCCGCCGCCGACGTCACCGCGTGGGTGCTCTCCGCCCGCAGCCAGCGGGCCCTGCGGGGGCAAGCGGCGGCGCTGGCGGCACGGGTGGTCGAGGACCCGCGGCAGCCCGTGGCGGATGTGGGCTGGTCGCTCGCCACCACACGGTCGCTGTTCGACCACCGGGCCGTGGCGCTCGGCGAGGACCGGGACGCGCTGCTGGCGGCCGTCACGGCGCTCGCCACCGGGGAGGCACACCCGGGCGTGGTCCACCCCGGTGCCGCCGCCGTGGCGGGGGAGCCGGGTCCGGTGCTGGTGTTCCCGGGCCAGGGTTCGCAGTGGGCCGGCATGGGGGCCGGGCTGCTCGACGCGTCGCCGGTGTTCGCGGCGCGTGTGGCGGAGTGCGAGCGGGCGCTGTCACCGTACGTCGACTGGTCGCTCACCGATGTCCTGCGCGACGCTCAGGGCGCGGCCGAGATGAGCCGGGTGGATGTGGTGCAGCCCGTGCTCTGGGCGGTGATGGTCTCCCTGGCGGCGGTGTGGGCCGGGCACGGGGTGACGCCCGCGGCGGTCGTGGGCCACAGCCAGGGCGAGATCGCGGCGGCCGTGGTGGCGGGGGCGCTGTCCCTGGAGGACGGTGCCAAGGTCGTGGCGCTGCGCAGCCGGGCGTTGCGCAGGCTGGCGGGCGGCGGGGCGATGGCGTCCCTCGGCCTGGGCCATGAGCGGGCGAGCACGTTGCTGGCCGGGCTCGGCGACCGGGCCGCCGAGGTCGGGCTGGCGGCCGTCAACGGCCCTTCCTCCACCGTGATTTCGGGCCCGCCGGCGCAGGTGGCCGACGCGGTGGCCGCCTGCCGGGAAACGGGCGGGCGAGCGCGCCTGATCGACGTGGACTACGCCTCCCACGGCCCGCAGGTCGACGACATCGCCGGCGAACTGACCGAGGTTCTGGCCGGAATCCGGCCGAGCGCGTCGAAAGTGGCGTTCTACTCCACCGTCACCGGCGGACGGCTCGACACCGGCGCCCTGGACAGCGGCTACTGGGTGACGAACCTGCGGGAGCCCGTACGGTTCGCCGACGCCATCGAGGCGCTGCTGGCCGATGGCCACCGGGCGTTCATCGAGACCAGCGCCCACCCCGTGCTGACCGTCGGCATGCAGGAGACGTTCGAGCACACGGGCGTCGAGGCCGTCACCGTGCCCACCCTGCGCCGCGACCACGGGGGCAGGGCCCAGTTGATCCAGTCCCTCGCCCAGGCCTTCACCGCCGGGGCCACGGTCGACTGGACGACCCTCCACCCGGCCGGCCCGGCGGCCCCGCGCACCGTCGACCTGCCCACCTACGCCTTCCAGCGCGAGCGGTACTGGCTGCCCGACGCGGTGCCGTCCGACGCGACGCCGCAGGCGGACGAGGACGAGGCACGGTTCTGGGCCGCCGTCGACGACGAGGACCTGCGGGCCGTCTCCGATACGCTGCGGCTCCCCGACGACCATGGCGCGAGGTCCGTGTGGGGCACGGTGCTGCCGGTGCTCTCCGCGTGGCGGCGCGAGCGGCGTGAGCGGTCCGCCGTGGACTCCTGGCGCTATCGGATCCAATGGCAACCCCTCACCGACCTCACCGACAGCACTCCGGACGGCGCGCACACCTGGCTCGTCGTCCGACCGGCCGACGGCGCGCACGGCTGGGTGGACGCCTGCGTCCGGGCGCTGAGCGTGGGCGGTGGACAGGTGGACCAGCTGATCGTTTCCGAGGACACCGACCGGACGCGGCTCACGAAGCAGCTGCACGACCGGTACGCCGACGCGGAGCCACCAACCGGTGTCCTGTCCCTCCTGGCACTCGACGCCTCCGCACACCCTGGGCCGCACGGCGTGGCCGCCACCGGCTTGACGGACACGCTCACCCTGCTGCAGGCGCTGGTGGACGCGAACGTCACGGCGCCCCTGTGGTGCGCCACCCGAGGGGCGGTGTCCGTCGGCGACACCGACCCCGTGGCCGCTCCGGAACAGGCCCAGCTCTGGGGCCTCGGCCGGGTCGCCGCCCTCGAACACCCGGCCGAGTGGGGCGGGTTGCTCGACCTTCCCGCGACCCCCGAAGCACTGGACCCGGCCCGGCTGCGGGCGCTGCTCACCGGGCCGTCCGGCGAGGACCAGGTGGCGCTGCGCCCCGCGGGCGCGTACGGGCGACGGATGGCCCCCGCCCCCATCGGCGGCGGTTCGTCGCCACGGACCTGGATGGCACGCGACGCCGTGCTCATCACCGGCGACACCACCGGTCCCGCGGCCCACATCGCCCGATGGGTGGCCGCCAACGGCGCGAAGCATGTGATCCTGCTGGGCCATCAGGACGGAGACGAGGAGACCGCGCTGAAGGCCGAGCTGGACGCGCTCGGGGCCGAGCTGACGGTCGCCGGCCGTGCGTCCGGCGACCGTGCGGGGACCATCCGTACCATCGAGCAGTTGGTGGCGGAGGGCGCCCGGATCGGGACGGTCGTGCACACCGCGACCTCCGGTGCGCTGGCACCGCTGACGGAGCTGACACCGGAGCGGCTGGCCGATGAGATGACCGCTCAACTCGCCTACTCTCAAGAGGACGTTGAGGCGGCGTGCCGTCTCGGCCCCGACGCCACCGTGATCCACTGCTCCACCGTCGCGACGGCATGGGGCAGCAAGGACCACGGCTCGTACGCCGCCGCAACCGCCCACCTCGACGCGCTCGCGCAACACCGGAGGGCCGAGGGCCGGGCCACCCACTCGATCGCCTGGGGGCTGTGGGATCTGTGGGACGGTGCCGATACGCGGCACCCCGTGGCCCCGCACACCGAGCGCTCCCGGCGCCAGGGCCTGTCGCCGCTGGATCCGCGGCGGGCGCTGAACGCCCTGCGGCACGTCCTCGACCACGACGATCCGCAGATGACGATCGCCGATGTCACCTGGGAACGCTTCGCGCCCCTGTTCACCCTCGCCCGGCCGAGCAGGCTGTTCGACGCTGTGCCCGCCGCCCGCCAGGCCATCGAGGCCACGCAGGAGCCCGCCGAGGGGGAGGCCGTCCAGGACGGTGCCGTGGCGCTGCGCGAGGAGCTGGCCCCGCTGGACGAGGGCGAACGGGCCGGCCGGCTGCTCGCCCTCGTACGCGGACACGTGGCCGCCGTACTCCACTACCCGGCGGCGGAGGCGGTCGACCCGGGGCGGCCGTTCAAGGAGCTGGGCTTCGACTCGATCGCGGCGGTGGAACTCAGGAACCGGCTGCGTGCCGCCACCGGGCTGAGCCTGCCGACGACGGTGGTCTTCGACTATCCGACACCGGAGACCCTGGCGGGCTCGCTGCTGGCTCAACTGGCCCCGGAGGAGTCCGCGACCGCCGATCCGGGGCTCGGACACCTCGACGCGCTGGAGGCGGCGCTGGCCGGAATGGCGGCCGAAGACCCGCGGCGCGCCGGTCTGGTGCACCGACTGCAGGGCCTCCTGTGGAAGTACACGGCCACCGCGGGCGAAGACGGGGCACCGGCGGACGAGCAGGACCTGTCCGCCGCCACCGCCGACGAAGTGTTCGCCCTCATCGACCGTGAATGGGGACCCTGAGCGGCCGGGGCCCGGCAGTCCTCGTGAAGCATCCCCGTACGGCACGCCGTACGGGGATGCTTCACGAGGACTGTCATCGAACGTCAGAGGGGCTGCCGGACGGTACGGGCCAGGTCGAGCAGGTCCTCCGCCACCCGCTGGGGATGCTGGGCGTGCAGATCGTGCTCCGAGTCCGGGTATGCGCGCATCGTCGCACCGCGCAGCGTGGCCGTGGTGGCCTCGATCCGGGACCGGATACGGTCGGCCCACTGCCGGTCCGCGCCCTTGGGGATGGCGGGCATCAGCAGGGTCGGCACCGAAATGGCCGGGTACCAGGGGCTCGGCGGCTCGTCCCAAATGCTGCGCAGCATCGACGTGTGCTGTTCGAGGGTCATACGCCGGGACAGCGAACCGTCCGGGTTCTCGCGCATGGTGGCCACGGCCGCTTCGATCGCCGCCGGGGACCAGTCGGGGTGAATGTCCCGGAAGTAGTCACTCACGCTCCGCACGGTGGCGCCGTCCAGCGCGGGCGGGCGCAGCGCGCCGGCGAACGCCTCCCATGAGGGGAAGGCCTTGGCGGGTTCGAGCCAGCCGCCGTCGACCAGGGCCAGCCCCGCCACCAGCTCCGGATGCTCGGCGGTCAGCCGCACCGACACGTTGCCGCCGTAGGAGTGCCCGGCCAGTACGACCCCGGACAGCTCGAGGGCGGCGCAGGCCGCCACCAGGTCCGCGACGGCGGTCTGCGTGTCGTACCCCTTCTCCGGGGTGTCGGACTCGCCGTGGCCGCGCAGGTCGGCCGCGTACACCGGATGGCCCGCGGCGGCCAGATGACCGGCGGCCTCGTCCCACATGCGGGCGTTCGAGGCCATGCCATGCACCAGAAGGAATGCGGGGGATGCGGTTCCAGGCCGGTGTCGGAAATGCAATTTCACATCGTCGGTTACGGGCACGGAAAGATCCATACACTAATTTTAGCCGGGTCACCATGGGTGATTCGAGATCCAGTGACGGTCAATTGATGGCGCATTAGCGGCACTTAAGCGTAGCGAGGGAACGGAGGACGCCGGGCGGGAGGGAACGGTCCCCCTCCCGCCCGGTGTCGGCGTATCGCGACTCCCTATGCGGTCGCGCCGTCCCCGCTGTTGACCGCCGCGTAGGCCTCGGCGAGATAATGGCCGAGCTGGGCGGGGGTGGGATATTCGAGAATGGCGACCAGGGGAATTTCCACGTCGGTGAGCGTCATCAGCTTGCGGGTGAGTTCGAGCGCGGTCAGCGATGTGAGCCCGTTCTCGAGGAAATTGCTGTCGTCGTCGATCGGGGTGGGGGAGAGGATGTCGGCGAGTTGAGTCCGTACGGTCTCCCGCAGGATGTCCTCGCGTTCCTCCGCCGTGGCGATGGCCAGCGCCTGGTGCAGGGCCGCGCCGTCGAGATGGGCCTCGCTCTGTTCCGTGTGCATATCGGGTCCGTTCGGTTGGGGCTCGGAGGATTCGCCGGGGGTGCTGCCATTGACCGCCGTGAACGCGTTCATCGTTTCTCCCGCCTGGTGGGTGCTTCGTCGATGTCCGCGATGACCACGGACACCGTGTCCTCCATGACCGCCTGCCGCAGCAGGGCGGCCGCCGATCGGGGGGACGGTGCGGACGTTCCCGTGCCCCAGCACACCGAGGTCGCCGGAACGCCCCGCGCCCGGCACTCCTGCGCGAGCGCGTGCAGATAGGCGTGGGCCGGAGCATGGTTGCCCAGCCCCGGGCCGGGCAGCACACCGACGGCCGAGGAACTGAGCACGAAGGCCGACAGGTCGCTCTTCAGGCCCAGAGCGCACAGATTCCTGGCCGCCGCCACCGCTGTCGGCCACGTACGCGCGATCCGCGCCGCGTCCAGCGGCCCGGTCTCATCGGGTGGCGGCACCGCGAGATGCAGCACCGCGGTCAGCGGCGCGTCGGCCGGAAGAGCGGCCACGGCGGCGGCGAGCGCGTCCGCATCGGCCGGATCGGCGGTGGCGACGGACACCTGTGCCCCCGAGGCGGCCAGGCCGGCGAGCAGAGCGTCGTCCGGGGCCGTGGTGTCGAGGAGGAGCAGACGGCCCGCCCCCGCTCCGGCCACCCAGCGGGCGGTGTGCGCGCCCAGCGCGGTGGCCGCCCCCGTGATCAGCACCGTGCCCTGGGCGGTCCAGCCTCGCGGTGCGGAGCCGTTGCCGGTGGTGGCCCGCCCGGGCGCGTCCCGCACCAGACGTCGCGTGAAGCAGCAGTCGGCGCGTACGGCCACTTCGCCCTCGCCGTGGAGGCCCGCCAGGGCGCTCGCCAGCCGCCGACCGGCCCGGGCGTCGAACCGGTCCGGCAGATCGACCAGCCCGCCCCAGCAGCGCGGACGTTCCACCGCGAGCGCGCGGCCCAGGCCCCAGAGCTGGGCCTGTTCCGGACGGCTCAGCGGATCCCCGCGACCGACGCTCACCGCGCCGCGCGTGGCCACCCACACCGGGGCCTCGATCCCGGCCCGCTCGACCGCCTCGACCAGCGAGATGGCCGGGGCGAGCGCCGGGCTTCGGCCGTCGTCGGCCGGGGGCCGCGTCTCGTCCAGAGCCGACAGCGAGAGCACACCCGCGACGAACCGCCCGGTGGCGGCGTCGGATATCCGCTCGGTGAGGGCACGGACCGACGGGCCGTCCGGCCCGAGTTCGACGATGTCGGCGCCGTGCTCGCGCAGCGCGGCGACAACGGAGTCGGCGCCCGCGCCGCCGGCCGACGCGACCAGCCAGGCGCCGGACAGCCGCGGCGCCACCACCTCGGTCATGGCTTGCCAGGCGATCCGGTGCCGCCACTGCCGCTGCCGCCGCCAGGTGGCCAGGGCGGGCAGGATCTCCCGGAGCAGGTCGTGCCGCTCCGCGGGCACATCCAGGGTCCGGGTGAGGGCCGCCATGTCCGCGTGCTCCACGGCATCCCAGAACTCGGTGTCCACCCACGTCTCGGTCACCGGTGCGGGATCCGTGTGCGATGCGTTCTCCAGCCAGAACCGCTGCCGCTGGAAGGCGTAGGTGGGCAACGGGACGGTACGCGGTGATGTGGCGCCGCGGAAGAGGGCGGCCCAGTCGACGGTGGCGCCCGTGGTGTGCAGACGCGCCAGCGCGTACGTCAGCTCACGCGCCTCCGACCGCTCGCCGTCGCCACCGAACGGCGACAGCACCAGCGGCGCCGCCTCGTCCGGCAGACCACGCCCGGGCCCCAACTCCCAGACCACACCGGCTCCGCCCGGGTTCGGGGCCTCGGGGCGCGGGTCGGCGGTGTCGCGGTCGCACCAGTAGCCGGGTGTGCTGATCCGCTCGTCGACGGGCAGGCCGGTGAGGCCGTCGAGGACCGGGATCGCCGGGTGGCGGAGGGACACCGTGCCGATGGCCCGGGAGAGTTCGCCGGGACCGGCCGCGACGAGACGGCAGGCGTCGGAGAGGCCGAAGACACCGGCGACATGCGCGGCGGTGATCGCGCCGACGGAGTCACCCGTCACCGCATCGGGCCGTACCCCGGCGGTGTCCAGCAGCCGGACCAGCGCGATGTACAGCGCGAACAGCCCGGCGTCCGAGCCCGGCGGCGGATGTTCCCCCGCCGTTCCCAGCAGCGTGCACACCTCGTCGAACGCGGCGGCGAACGCCGGGAAACGGTCGTACAGTTCGCGGCCCGCCGCCGTACACCTTCCGCCTCCGCCGTCGAACAGGAACACCGTCCGTAGCGGCGGGCCCGTCACCCCGCCGGAACGGACCACACCCGGCCCGATCACCGCCGGATGCGGTTCACCCGCTGCCAGCGCCTCCAGCCCCGCCCGTAGCTCGTCCTGCCCCTCGCCGACCACCACGGCCCGGTGGGCGAACACCGAACGCGTCGTGGCCAGCGACCACCCCACATCGCGCGGTGCCACGTCCGCATCCCGGGCCGTATGGGCGGCCAGAGCCCGCGCCTGGCCACGTAACGCCGCCGCACCACGCGCGGACAGCACCCAGGGCACCACTCCGCCGGGCGGAACATCACCGCCATCGGCATCAGAACAGGGGGGCGCCTGCTCCAGGATCAGATGGGCGTTGGTGCCGCTCGCGCTGAAGGAGGACACCCCGGCGCGCCGCGGGCCCTCGTCGCGTGCCGGCCACGCCGTCCGCTCGGTCAGCAGCCGCACCGCACCCCTGCGCCAGTCGGTCAGGCGGGTGGGCCGGTCGATGTGCAGCGAACGCGGCAGCACCCCGTGCCGCATGGCCATCACCATCTTGATGACACCGGCCAGCCCGGCGGCGGCCTGGGTGTGCCCGATGTTCGACTTCACCGACCCCAGGAGCAGGGGCCGGCCGTCCGGCCGCTGCTGACCGTAGGTGGCCAGCAGCGCCTGCGCCTCGATGGAGTCGCCGAACGCGGTACCGGTGCCATGCGCCTCCACCGCGTCCACGTCGGCCGCCGACAGCCCGGCGTGCGCCAGCGCGTCCCGGATCAGTTCCTGCTGGGCCGGGCCGTTCGGCGCGGCCATCCCCGTACTGGCGCCGTCCTGGTTGATCGCCGAACCGCGGAGCACCGCCAGCACCTGGTGGCCGTGGCGGCGCGCGTCGGACAGCCGCTCCAGCAGCACCAGACCGGCGCCCTCCCCGTACACCATGCCGTCGGCCGCGTCCGCGAAGGACTTGCACCGCGCGTCGGGGGCGAGCTGCTGCTGGCCGGAGGCCGCCTGGAACACGCTGGGGGTGTACAGGAGCGCGGCTCCACCGGCCAGCGCCAGGGCACATTCCCGCTGACGCAGGGACCGTGCGGCCAGATGCATCGCCACCAGCGACGACGAACACGCCGTGTCCAGGGTGACGGCCGCGCCCCGCAATCCGAGGGTGAACGCGATCCGGCCCGATGCCACGCTTCCGGCGCTGCCGTTCCCCACGTGCCCCAGCAGATCCTCCGGGATCTCGCTCAGCCGCGCGGCGTAGTCGTGGTACATCACGCCCGTGTACACGCCCGTGGAGCTGCCGCGCAGCGTCAGTGGGTCGATGCCCGCGCTCTCCGCGGCCTCCCAGGCCAGCTCCAGCAGCATCCGCTGCTGCGGTTCGATGGCCGCGGCCTCACGGGGGCCGATGTCGAAGAACTCCGCGTCGAACGCGCCCGCGTCATGGATGAAGCCGCCCGCGCGCACGCACGAGCTGCCACGGTGGCCCGGATCGGAGTCGTGGAGGCGCTCCAGATCCCATCCGCGGTCGGTGGGAAGACCGGAGACGGCGTCCCGTTCACCGGCCACCAGATCCCACAGCTGCTCCGGTGTGCTCACCCCGCCGGGGAAGCGGCAGGCCATGCCGACGATCGCGACCGGCTCCTCCCGTCCCGACTCCCGCTCCGCCTCGCGCGCCCATTCCCGCTCGGACTCCTGCTTCGATCGCAGATCCCGCAGCTGCCGCCGGGCCTCGTGCAGCTCGGCCGTGGTCCACCTGAGGTAGTCGACGAGCTTTTCCTCGTTCGTCATGACGGTCGCCCGGCCACCGTGCTGCGCGGATTCAGATCCACCAGGGCGAGTTCTTCGGGGCGCAGTGGCGGCGCGGTGAGTTCCGGCAGCGGCCGGTCCTGCTGCATCAGCGACAGGAAGCGGCTGGTCGCCAGCTCGGACTGCGGGGCGGCCAGGCTGATCACATCGGTCACCACGTCACACACCGCGGAGGCGCGAATCGCCCGGTCGGAGATGAGGTCGGAGAAGCGCTGCCGCGCCACCGCCCCGCCGGTCAGCCGGGGATCCGTCACGCTGGTACGGCAGTTGACGTATTCGACGTCCTTGGACGCGGCCATGATCCACGGGTCGTCCACCACGGCGCTGACGGCCTGCTGCACCCGCCGGGTCCGTGCCGGGTCGTATCCGGACCGTCGCAGCTCCGCGTCGAGCGCGGCGGCGCCGCGTGCGGCGGCGCTCATCCCATGGCCGTAGATCGGGTTGAACGCGGCCAGCGCGTCCCCGAGGACGAGCAGCCCCTCCGGCCAGGTGTCCAGCCGTTCCGGATACAGCCGGCGGTTGGCACCGACGCGGGAGACCGCCACCGACGTCAACGGCTCGGCCAGGGCGATGAGGTCGGCGACGAGCGGATGGCGCAGGGTCCGGGCGTAGGGCAGGAAGTCGTCGTCGTGCGTGGGCAGTCCGGCGCCACGGGTGCAGGACAGCGTCACCATCCAGGTGCCGTCCTCCTGCGGGTAGACCACGCCGAAGCGGCCGGGCTCGCGCACCCGGTGGTCGGCGGCCACGTTGACGGCGGGGAATCCGGCGGTGGCCCCCGGCGGCGCCCGGAACACCCGGGTGGCGTACGCGATGCCCGCGTCGACGACGTCCTCCTCCACCGGGGGCAGTTCCAGCGCCGACAGCCAGTGCCGCAGCCGGGATCCACGCCCCGAGGCGTCGACCACCAGGTCCGCTTCCAGCGTTTCCAGGGCCCCGGTGTCCATGTCCCGCACCCGCGCCCCGGCGACCCGTTTGCCCTCTCCGGCCAGGTCGAGGATCTCGGCGCGCGACCGTACGGAGATCCGGCCGGCCGCCAGGATCTGGTCGCGGACGATCCAGTCCAGGAACGGCCGGGTGCACATGATGGCGTACTGCCGCGGTGGGAAGCGGTGCTGCCAGCCGTGCGAGGTCAGCGTCACCAGGTCCTCGTGGAATCCCACCCGGCGGGCACCCGCGCCCAGCAGCCGGTCGATCGTGCCCGGCAGCAGCGCGTCGACGATACGGGCGCCACTCGACCACAGCACATGGACGTGGCGCGCCTGGGGCGAACCCTTGCGGTGGCAGGGCCCGTCCGGCAGCACATCACGCTCCACGACGGTGACGCTCTCCAGATGGCGGGCGAGCACATGCGCGGCCAACATTCCCGCCCAGCCGCCGCCCAGGACAATTCCGCGCTTCGGTTCGGTCATGGTTCTGCTTCGTCCCTTCACCACTTACATCGGACTGGGGCTGCCCTTGGCCTGGACCATCCGAGCGAGGTTCTGGGTGACGGCCATGAAGTGCGCGACGCCGGTGAGTTCGGGGCCGTCACCCACCTTGGTGTCCGTGATGCCCCAGAACGCCTGGGCGTGATGGACCAGACCGTCATCACCGAGCTCGATGACACCGATGATGCTGAAGGTCAGTTTCGTCGGCGCGCGGACCGTGACCGTGGTCGGCACCGCCGCCCACCGGCCGTCCATCGAGGTGACCGGGCGACCCGGCGTCTCGTGCACCTGGCATTCGATGGACCACGCGATGTGTTCGCGGAGCGCCTCCTTGCCGATCAGCGGCGGCGCGCCGACCGGGTCCTCGAAGACGATGTCGTCCGAGAACAGCGCGAGGACGTCGTCCACATCACCGGCGTTCATGCGCCGCGCATACTCCACGGCCATCTTCTTGAGGGTCGCCTCATCGGCCATGAACGCCTCCGCCTCCTGTGCCGCTCCGGGATGCCGATGCCGATGCCGATGCCGATGTCGTGTCGATGTCGGACCTCCCCCAGAACTTCCGCATCTCCTGAATGAGGCCACCGGCCCCCGCGCGCACCATCAGCACGTAGTCCCAGGTGATACGGGCGTCCTCGGGAGTGTCGGGCGCCGTCAGCCAGCCACGGTCGGCGAAGCCGGGCCCCTTCGGGAGGTAGCTCATGGTGGCGGTGACGGGCACCAGCGCATGCACACCGTCCTGCCCCGCCACCGGCTCACCCGGAACCTCGGCGATACCTGCCGCGGCCAGCTCCTCGAAGTGCGCCCGCAGCGCCTCGCGCCCGCTCCGCGCGCCCGAGCCGACCGGGTCCTCGAAGGTGACCTCGTCCGCGTACAGCTCCAGCAGCCCGTCCACGTCCGCGGCGTTCAGCCGACGGCTGTGCTCGAGGATGAGCCTCTTCCGGCTTCGTTCGTCAATCAACGTGTGCTCCCATGTGCTCTCCGTCGCCGTCCCCACGGCCAAGGTCCTGATCGATGAACTGGAAGATCTCGTCGGCGCTGGCGTCCTGGATGCGACCGCTCACCGCTCCGTCGGACCAGTCGACGCCCTCCGCCGGGCCGCCGTGCAGGGCGTCCAGCTTCGACAGCGTGCTCCGCAGGCGCTTGCGCAGCGCTTCCCACGCCGCTTCGTCCCGGGCAGCGGTGAGCAGCGGGCCCTCCAACCGCTCCAGCTCGCCCAGCACCGGGGTGAGCGGATCCACGTCCCCCGGCGCCAGCTCGGTGTGCAGATGCGCGGCGAGGGCGGCCGGGTTGGGCTGGTCGAAGATGAGCGTGGTGGCCAGTCGCAGCCCGGTGACGGCGGTCAGCCGGTTCCGCAGCTCGATCGCGGTCAGCGAGTCGAAGCCCAGGTCCAGGAAGCCGCGCTCGGCCGGAATCCGGGCGGGATCGGAGTGGCCCAGCGCGGCCGCCGCGTGCGTGAGCACCAGCTGGAGCAGCACCCGGTGCTGCTCGTCCCGGGGAAGCGCCGCAAGATGGCCGGACCAGTCGGTGTGCGCCCGGCCGGTGGCGGCGGTGCGCCGCGCCGGACCGCCACCGGTGAGCGCCCGCAGCGGGGCGGGCAGGGTGAGCGCGGGCTGCCCGCCCAGCGTCCGTACGTCCAGGTCGATGGCGAGGAGATGCGGCGCCCCGTGCCGGACGGCGGCGTCCAGCAGCCCCAGCGCGCGTTCACCGGACATCGCCCCGATGCCGGAGCGGGCCATCCGGGCCCGGTCCGCCTCGCCCAGGTGTCCGGTCATGCCACTGGCGTCGGCCCACAGGCCCCAGGCCACCGACACGCCCGGCAGGCCGAGGGCGCGACGGTGGGCGGCCAGGGCATCGCAGAACGCGTTCGACGCGGCGTAGTTGGACTGCCCCGACGAACCCAGGGTGGCCGCCGTCGAGGAGAACACCACGAACAGGGCCAGCGGCAGATCCGCCGTCGCCGTGTGCAGATGCGCTGCGGCCGTGGCCTTCGGATCCCACACCCGGGCCAGCCGCTCCGGGCTCTGGGAGGTGAGCACGGCGTCGTCCAGCACACCGGCGGCGTGGACGACACCGGTCAGCGGGTGCGCCGGGTCGACCCCGGCGACCAGACCCGCCACCTCCGCCGGATCGGTGACATCGACGGCGCGGACGCGTACATGGGCACCCAACTCACCCAGTCGATCGGCCAATTCGGTGGCACCGGGGGCATGCGGGCCGCTTCGGCTGGCGAGCAGCAGATGCTTGACACCCCAGGTGCGCACCACGTGCTCGGCGACCAGACCGCCCAGGGTGCCCGTACCGCCGGTGATCAGTACGGTGCCGTCCGGATCCAGCACCCCACCGGCGCCCGGTGCTCCCTCGACGTCTGTGGGAAGCGGAGCACCGGCACCAGCACGCCCCAGCCGGGGCACCAGGATGCGTCCCATACGCACCGCCACCTGCGGCTCGTGCAGGTCCACCGCGCGGACGACCGCCCCTGCGGCGACGCCGGGTTCGGCGCCTGGATCGAGGTCGAGCAGCACGAACCGCTCGGGATTCTCCGACTGGGCGCTACGGACCAGCCCCCACGTCCCGGCCCCGACCGGATCCACCGCCACGTCCTCACCGGAGGCCACCGCGCCGCGCGTGACCACCACCAGCCGGGCGTCGGCCAGCGCCGCCCGCCCCAGCCACCCCTGCGCCATTCCCAGCAACCCGTCCACCGTCCGCAGACCGTCCCGGGCGTCGGCCACGTCGCCGGGTGCGTGGCAGGCCGTCAGGACCACCGACGGAGCGGGCGCACCGGCGTCGATGTCCGCGATCAGCGCCTCCAGGTCCGGGTAGCGCGCAACGTCCTGGTCCGTGTCGTCCTTCTGCGCGCTCTGTGCCACCGAGACCGCCAGCCCCAGCGGATCGTCGCCCAGCACCACCCAGCCGCCGTCTCCCACCACCGACCGCGCGGACGGCGCGGTGGCGGGCACCGGAAGCGGAGTCCAGCCCAGCGTGAACAGCCCGTCCACCCCGCGCCCCGCCGTGGCCGCCCGCAACCCTTCGGTACCGGCCGGGCGGGTGACCAGCGAGTCCACCGTCAGAACCGGCGCACCCATCGGATCGGCCACCGTCATCCGCAGCGCCTGCCGCTCCACGTCGCGGGTCAGCCGCACCCGCACGCTGGTCGCCTCGGACGCCCACAGGGACACGCCCTTCCACGCGAACGGCAACCGGACCCGGTCGTCGTGCTCCTGCCCCTCCGGCCGGTCCATGAGCAGCGACGGATGCAACGCCGCGTCCAGCAGCGCCGGGTGGATCCCGAAGCCGCTCCGGTCACCGGCGGCATCGGGCAACACCACCTCGGCGAGGATGTCCGCACCGTGACGCCAGGCGGCGGTCAGGCCCTGGAACGCCGGCCCGTACCCGTAACCGGCCGCCCGCACCTGTTCGTAGAACCCGTCGATGTCCAGCGGCTCCGCGTCCACCGGAGGCCATACGCCACCCAGCCCCTCCGCCTGCCCGGGGGCGTCGGCGGGCGGGGCCAGCACACCCATCGCGTGGCACACCCACT
This sequence comes from Streptomyces sp. NPDC019937, assembly GCF_040631655.1. Lineage (NCBI taxonomy): Bacteria > Bacillati > Actinomycetota > Actinomycetes > Kitasatosporales > Streptomycetaceae > Streptomyces > Streptomyces sp. NPDC019937. The sequence continues at coordinate 12,345 of NZ_JBEYAL010000063.1, read as the reverse complement.
CCGCGGGACCCCCTGTGTCATCCGGGCACGTGTACACGGCCACGTCACGCCGCCCGTCCTCCGCTGCGGCGCCCACCACCACCTGCACCCGCGAACTCCCGGACGCGGGCAGCACCAGTGGCCGCTGCAGCGCCAGTTCCTCCACGCCACCGCAACCCACCTCATCGGCCGCTCGCAGCGCCCACTCCACCAGCACCGCTCCCGGCGCCAGCGCCGCCCCCGCCACCACATGCTCAGCCAGCCACGGATGGGTCCGCGGCGACACACGGCCGGTCAGCAGACGTGTGGTGCCGTCGGCCAGCTCCACCGCCGCGCCCAGCAGCGGATGACCCGCGGACACCAGCCCGAGACCGGCAGGATCGCCACCGGGCCCGGACGCGCCGTCGATCCAGTAGCGCTCGCGCTGGAAGGCGTACGTCGGCAGGTCGATCACGCGGGGGGCCGGGTCGGTCGGGAAGCAGCGGGACCAGTCCACCTGGACGCCTGCCGTGAAGGCGTGGGCGATCGCGCGGACCAGCTGGGCGTGGCCGCCGTGGTCGCGGCGCAGCGTGGGCACCGTGACGGCCCTGACGCCTGCTTCCTCGAAGGTTTCCTGTAGGCCGACGGTGAGTACGGGGTGGGTGCTGGCCTCGATGAACACGCGGTGGCCGTCGTCCAGCAGGGCCCGTACGGCGTCGTCGAACCGCACGCGTTCGCGCAGGTTCGTCACCCAGTAGCCGGAGTCCAGCTCGATGGTGTCCAACCGGCCACCGATGACCGTCGAGTAGAACGCCACTCCGGACCGCGCCGGTTTGATCCCCGCCAGGAGGTCGGTGAGTTCGTCGGTGATTTCGTCGATCTGGGGGCCGTGTGAGGCGTAGTCGACGTCGATGAGGCGGGCTCGGCCGCCGGCTTCTTGGCATGCTGTCACCGTGTGGGTGACTTGGTCGGGTGGTCCGGATACGACGACGGATCGGGGCCCGTTGACGGCGGCCACGCCAACGCCCTCGGCCGATTGGCCCAGACCGGTCAGGAGGTGTTCGGCGTGGTTCTGGCTCATGGCGAGGGAGGCCATGGCGCCGCCGCCTGCGAGTTTGCGGAGGGCCTGGCTGCGGAGGGCTACGATTCTGGCGCCTTCGTCCAGCGACAGGGCACCGGCCACTACGGCTGCGGCGATTTCTCCTTGGCTGTGGCCGATGACGGCGGCCGGGGTGACGCCGTGGTCGTCCCATACGGCGGCCAGCGAGATCATGACGGCCCACAGCACGGGTTGGACGACGTCGACGCGGCCGAGGTCGGCGGCGTCGGGGTTGCCGCGCAGAACGTCGGTGAGGGACCAGTCCACGTGCGGGGCCAGGGCCTGTGCGCATTCGGCGATGCGGGTGGCGAACACGGGGGAGTCCTCCAGCAGCGCCGCTCCCATTCCGGCCCACTGCGAGCCCTGCCCCGGAAACACCAGCACCGGACCCGTGCCGCCCATAGCCACCGCGCTGCCCGGCTCGACCACCCCGGGGTGGGTCTCACCGGCGGCCAGCGCCGTCAGCCCTGCCATCAGTTCGTCGCGGTCGTCGCCCACGACCACTGCGCGGTGGTCGAACACCGACCGGGTACGGATCAGCGACCAGCCCACCTCGGCAGGTGTGACGTCCGCATCGGCGGCGACCCGTGCGGCCAGTGCCCGCGCCTGGCCCCGTAACGCCGCGGCACCGTGCCCCGACACCACCCACGGCACGACGCCGATGTCCTCGGTGTCCGGTCGCGCGACGGCCCGCTCCGCTTCCGCCGGCGCCTCTTCCAGGATCAGATGGGCGTTGGTGCCGCTGATCCCGAAGGAGGACACGCCGGCGCGGCGTGGACGGTCGTCCGCCACCCAGGGAACCTGTTCGGTCAGCAGCCGTACGTCACCGGCGGTCCAGTCCACATGCGGGGTCGGCTCGTCGATGTGCAGGGAGGCGGGCAACAGCTCGTGCCGCATCGCCATCACCATCTTGATGACACTGGCCACCCCGGCCGCGGCCTGGGTGTGGCCGATATTGGACTTGATGGAGCCGAGCCACAACGGCCGATCGTCCGGCCGGTCCTGTCCGTACGTGGCCAGCAGCGCCTGGGCCTCGATCGGGTCGCCGAGCGTCGTACCGGTCCCATGCGCCTCCACCGCGTCCACCTCGCGGGGCGACAGCCGGGCGTTGGCGAGCGCCTGCCTGATGACCCGCTGCTGGGAGGGCCCGTTCGGCGCGGTCAGACCGTTGCTCGCCCCGTCCTGGTTGACCGCCGAACCACGGATCACCGCCAGCACCCGGTGGCCGTTGCGCCGCGCGTCCGACAGCCGCTCCAGCAGCACCAAACCGACACCCTCCGAGAAGCCGGTGCCGTCCGCGGCCGCCGCGAACGCCTTGCACCGCCCGTCCGGCGACAGCGCGCGCTGACGGGAGAATTCGGTGAAGCCACCCGGCGTCGCCATCACCGTCACCCCGCCGGCCAGGGCGAGGCCGCATTCGCCCTGCCGCAGCGCCTGCGCCGCCATGTGCGTCGCCACCAGCGATGACGAACACGCGGTGTCCACCGTCACCGCCGGGCCCTCCAGACCGAAGGAGTACGACACCCGCCCCGACACCACACTGCCGAGGTTTCCGGTGGCGACATAGCCCGCCGCGTCACCGGTCGTCTGCCCGATGAGCGAGAGATAGTGGTACGAGTCCACCCCTGCGAACACCCCGGTATCGCTCCCGCTCAGCGCGTCGCGGTCGAGACCGGCGCGCTCGAACGCCTCCCACGCCGTCTCCAGCAGCAGGCGCTGTTGCGGGTCCATCGCCGCGGCCTCGCGCGGGCTGATCCCGAAGAAGTCGGCGTCGAAGTCGGCCACATCGCGGAGGAAGCCGCCCTCGCGGGCGCTGCTCGTCCCGGCGTGCTCAGGATCGGGGTCGTAGAGGGCGTCCAGATCCCAGCCGCGGTCCTCGGGAAAGGACGAGATGACGTCCGCCCCCTCGCTCACCACCCGCCACAGGTCCTCCGGAGAGGCCACGTCACCGGGGAAGTGGCAGGCCATCCCGATGATGGCGATGGGCTCCCGGGTCCGCTCGTCGGCCTCCCGCAACTGCCGTTTGGCCAGGCGCAGATCGGCCGTCGCCCGCTTCAGATAGCTGCGGAGCTTCTCGTCGTCCGTCATGTCACATCAACCCGATCGTCACGGCCGTCTGGATTCATCGGAGGGCGGGAAGGTCAGCGGAGGCTGTCGTCGAAGGGGGCGTTCAGTTCGCCGTCGAGCACCTGGAACAGCTCCTCGTCGGTGGCCGATTCCAGATCGTCCCCGGGCGTGTCCGGAGCCTCCTCCGTGCCGTCGTCCACCCTGCGCAGCAACTCCCGCAGCCGCCCCGCGATCCGCGTTCGCTGCTCCCGGTCGTCGACCACCGCGCCCAGGGCCGCGCCGATGGCGTCCAGATCGGCGAGGATGGAGCCGGACCGGGCCGCACGGGCCGGGGCCAGCAGCTCGTCCAGGAGCCGGACGACCGCGGTGGGCGTGGGGTGGTCGAAGACCAAAGTGGCGGTCAACCGCAGCCCGGTGGCGTCGCTCAGCCGGTTCCGCAGCTCAACGGCGGTCAGGGAGTCGAAGCCGAGTTCCCGGAAGTTCTGCACGGGGTGGATGGAGTCCGCCGCGTCATGCCCCAGCACGGTCGCGGTATGGCCGCGTACCAGTTTGAGGAGCGCCTGCTGCCGGTCCTCCTCGGACAGCGCCGCGAGCGACCGCGCCGGATCCGTGGCGGGCATCCCTACGACACCGGTGGCTTTGGCGGCCGCCTGCGGAGCGCCGCCGCGCACGAGGGTGCGGAAGAGGGCCGGTGGTTCGGCCTCCCGGGCCTGACGGCGCAGGGTGGCCAGGTCCAGGCGGATGGGCGCCAGTGTGGGCAGACCGCTGGCGAGGGCGATGTCGAGCAGCGCGAGCCCCTGCTCGGTCTCCAGCCCCAGGATGCCCGACCGCGCTAGCCGGGCCCGGTCCGCGTCGGTCATGTCCCCGGTCATCCCGGTCGCCTGCTCCCAGTAGCCCCAGGCCAGGGACGTCGCGGGCAGGCCCTGGGCGTGGCGGTGCCGGGCCAGGGCGTCCAGGAAGGCGTTGGCGGCCGCGTAGTTGCCCTGCCCCGCGGCGCCGAGCAGCCCGGCGGCGGCCGAGAACAGCACGAATGCCGAAAGACCCAGGTCCCGGGTCAGCTCATGCAGATTCCACGCCGCGTCCGCCTTCGCCCGCAGGACGTCGTCGACCTGGCCGGGGGTCAGCGCCTCGACCGTGGCATCGCGCAGCAACCCGGCGGCATGGACCACCGCGGTGAGCCGATGGTGCTCGGGAAGGGACCCCAGCAGCGTGGCAAGGGCCGTCCGGTCCGCGGCGTCACACCTGGCGACGGTGACCCGCACGCCCCGTTCGGTCAGCTCCGCCGCCAGCTCGGCGGCGCCCGGCGCGTCCAGCCCCCGGCGGCTGACCAGCAGCAGCCTCCGTACGCCGTGGCGGGCCACCAGATGGCGGGCGGTGGCGGCGCCCAGGGTGCCGGTGCCACCAGTGATCAGGACGGTGCCCTCCGGATCGAAGGCCTGCGGAATCGTCAAGACGATCTTGCCGATGTGGCGTGCCCGGCTGAAGTGGCGGAACGCCTCGGGAGCCCGGCGGATGTCCCACACCGTGGTGGGCAGCGGCCGCAGTGTTCCGTCCTCGAACAGCACCGACAGCTCGGCCAGCATCTGCTGGATACGGTCCGGACCGGCACCGCTGACGAGGTCGAACGCACGGTAGACGACCCCGGTGTGCTCGGCGCCGACCCGGGCGGGGTCACGGATGTCCGTCCTGCCCATGTCGATGAAGCGACCACCGGGCGCCAGCAGCCGCAGCGACGCGTCCACGAAGTCACCCGCCAGCGAATTGAGCACCACATCGACGGACCCGGCGGCCTCACGGACACGATCCTCGAAGTCCAGCGCGCGGGAGGAGGCGATGTGGCGGTCGTCGAAGCCACGGGCCCGCAGCGCGTGCCACTTGCCGGGACTCGCCGTGGCGTACACCTCGGCCCCCCAGCGCCGGGCCAGCTGCACGGCCGCCAGACCGACCCCACCCGTGGCCGCGTGCAGCAGCAGCTTCTCCCCGGAGCGCAACCCCGCGAGATCGGCCAGCCCGTAGTACGCCGTGAGAAAGGCCGACGGGATGGTCGCCGCCTGCGCGTACGACCAGCCGTCCGGTATCCGCGTGATGAGCCGGCTGTCGGTGACGACCAGCGGCCCGGTGCCGTTGAACAGGCCCATCACCCGGTCACCCACGGCGAACCGTCCGGTGCCCGGGCCCACCTCGACCACCACGCCCGCGCCGTCGCCGCCGAGCGGCCGCGGGTCCTCCACCATGCCCAGCGCCACGACGACGTCATGGAAGTTCACCCCGCCCGCGTGCAGCGCCACCCGTACCTCGCCGGGGCCCAGCGGGCGTGTGTTGTCGGGGCAGTCGACCAAGGCGAGATGGTCCAGACTGCCGTGCCCGGTGAGCCCCAGCCGCCACGCCGCCGGGCCATCGGGCGGGTCGAGCCGCCTGGCCGCGTCGTCATGGGCGAGCCGGGCCACATACGCCTCGTCGGCGCGCAGCGCGATCTGCGGCTCGCCCGACGCGACCGCGCCGGCCACCGCCTGCGGCGAAGGGTCTGGCTCATCCACATCGAGCAGCAGCAGACGGCCGGGATTCTCCGACTGCGCGCTGCGGACCAGACCCCAGGCGGCGGACGCGGGCAGGTCATGGATGTCGTGATGGCCGTGGGTGGCGACCGCGCGCCGGGTGACGACGGCCAGCCGGGAGCCGGCCAACTCCGGGGCGGCGAGGAAGTCTTGCAGCAGGGTGAGCACTTCCGCGCCGATGCGATGTGTGTGCTCGACCGGATCGGCGCCCGGGGGAGTGGTGACGGGGGCGAACACGATGTCGGGCGCTGGTGCGCCATCCGCCGTGGCCGCTCGGACGGCGCCGAGGCCAGGATGACGAACGGCGCCGGGCAGGGCGACGGCCGGCGTTTCCGCGCCGGACCCGAGGACGGCCGTACGGAGCCCCGCGCCACCCTCGGGCAGGGGCATCGGCACCCAGCTGAGCTGGAACAGCGCGGTGCGGCAGACGGAACGGCCCCGGCCCAACCGTCCGTCCTCCGGTACGGGCCGCAGAAGCAGATCGTCCACGGTTACGACCGGTGCCCCGACCGGATCGCAGACCAGCAACGCGAGCCGGTCCGGCGCGGTGGGGGTGATGCGCACCCGCAGGGCGTCGGCGCCGGTGGCGCACAGCCGCAGACCGCTCCACGCGAAGGGCAGGAGGACCCGCTGCGCCTCCTCGGAGTCGGGGGCGACGTTCAGGGCGCGGGCGTGCAGGGCGGCGTCGAGCAGGGCCGGGTGGACGCCGTACCGGTCGGCGGAGGCGCGTTCGCCCTCGGGCAGCGCCACCTCGGCGTACAGGTGGTCGTCCAGCCGCCATGCGGCGGTGAGCCCCTGGAACGACGGGCCGTAGGCATAGCCGTGGTCGGCGAGCCGGTCGTAGAAGTCCTGCACGGGCAGCGGGGTGGCCCCCGGTGGCGGCCACACACCGTCGAGCGTGAGGGCGGTGGTGGCGGGCGAGGGGCTGAGCGCACCGGTGGCGTGCCGCGTCCACGCCGTGTCACCGCTCTCGGCGACGGGACGGGAATGGATGGTGACGGAGCGCTCACCGCCGTGGCCGGGGGCACCGACGACGACCTGGACATCGACCGCCTCGCCGTCCGGTACGACCAGGGGCGCGGCCAGAGTCAGTTCGGACACCTGGTCACAGCCGGTCCGGGCGGCGGCGTGCAGGGCGAGTTCGGCGAAGGCGGTCCCGGGCAGCAGCACGGTGTCCAGCACCCGGTGGTCGTTCAGCCAGGGGTGGGTCTGCGGCGACAGCCGCCCGGTCAGCAGATGGGTGCCACCCTCGGCCATTTCCACGGCGGCACCGAGCAGCGGATGACCCGCGGACACCAGACCCAGCTCCGCCGGATCGCCACTGGGCCCGCCCCGGCGATCGATCCAGTAGCGTGCGCGCTGGAAGGCGTATGTCGGCAGGTCGATCACGCGGGGGGCCGGGTCGGTCGGGAAGCAGCGGGACCAGTCCACCTGGACGCCTGCCGTGAAGGCCTGGGCCACCGACCGCGCCAGCTGCGCCCTCCCGCCGTGGTCGCGGCGCAGCGTGGGCACCGTGACGGCCCTGACGCCTGCTTCCTCGAAGGTTTCCTGTAGGCCGACGGTGAGTACGGGGTGGGTGCTGGCCTCGATGAACACGCGGTGGCTGTCGTCCAGCAGGGCCCGTACGGCGTCGTCGAACCGCACGCGTTCGCGCAGGTTCGTCACCCAGTACGCGGCGTCGAGGCCGCTGGTGTCGATCCGGCCGCCGGTGACGGTGGAGTAGAACGCTGCTTCCGCCTGGGCCGGTTCGATACCGGCCAGGAGGTCGGTGAGTTCGTCGGTGATTTCGTCGATCTGGGGGCCGTGTGAGGCGTAGTCGACGTCGATGAGGCGGGCTCGGCCGCCGGCTTCTTGGCATGCTGTCACCGTGTGGGTGACTTGGTCGGGTGGTCCGGATACGACGACGGATCGGGGTCCGTTGACGGCGGCCACGCCGACGGCTTCGGCCGATTGGCCCAGACCGGTCAGGAGGTGTTCGGCGTGGTTCTGGCTCATGGCGAGGGAGGCCATGGCGCCGGCGCCTGCGAGTTTGCGGAGGGTCTGGCTGCGGAGGGCTACGATTCTGGCGCCTTCGTCCAGTGACAGGGCACCGGCCACTACGGCTGCGGCGATTTCTCCTTGGCTGTGGCCGATGACGGCGGCCGGGGTGACGCCGTGGTCGTCCCATACGGCGGCCAGCGAGACCATGACGGCCCACAGCACGGGTTGGACGACGTCGACGCGGCCGAGGTCGGCGGCGTCGGGGTTGCCGCGCAGAACGTCGGTGAGGGACCAGTCCACGTGCGGGGCCAGGGCCTGTGCGCATTCGGCGATGCGGGTGGCGAACACGGGGGAGTCCTCCAGCAGCGCCGCTCCCATTCCGGCCCACTGCGAGCCCTGCCCCGGAAACACCAGCACCGGACCCGCCCCCGAGTCGGCGGTGGCCATCGCACCGGCCGGTTCCACCACGGCCGGATGTGACTCCCCGGCGGCCAGCGCTGCGAGCCCTGCCATCAGTTCGTCGCGATCCTCGCCCACGACCACCGCGCGGTGGTCGAACACCGACCGGGTACGGATCAGCGACCAGCCCACCTCGACAGGTGTGACGTCCGCATCGGCGGCCACCCGATCGGCCAGGGCTTGCGCCTGATCCCGTAACGCCTGAGCGCTCCGCGCCGACACCACCCACGGCACCACACCGACGCCGCCCGGGTCCGGTTGTGCCGCGGTGTGTTCCGTCTCCTCGGGGGCCTGCTCCAGGATCAGATGGGCGTTCGTACCCGAGATCCCGAAGGCGGACACCCCGGCCCTGCGCGGCTGTTCTCCCCGAGGCCACCGGATCGGCTCGGTCAGCAGCCGTACGCCCCCCGAGGCCCAGTCCGCGTGGGGGGTCGGCTCGTCGATGTGCAGGGAAGCGGGCAACAGCTCGTGCCGCATCGCCATCACCATCTTGATGACACTGGCCGCACCGGCCGCGGCCTGGGTGTGGCCCAGGTTCGACTTGACCGAGCCCAGCCACAACGGCCGGTCCTGTGCCCTTCCCTGCCCGTACGTGGCCAGCAGGGCCTGCGCCTCGATCGGGTCGCCGAGCGTCGTACCGGTGCCATGGCCCTCCACCGCGTCCACCTCAGCGGTGGACAGGTGGGCGTTGGCGAGTGCCTGCCTGATGACCCGCTGCTGGGAGGGCCCGTTCGGCGCGGTCAGACCGTTGCTCGCCCCGTCCTGGTTGACCGCCGAACCACGGATCACCGCCAGCACCCGGTGGCCGTTGCGCCGCGCCTCACCCAGGCGCTCCAGTACGACGAGCCCGGCGCCCTCGCCCCAGCCGGTACCGTCGGCCGCGGCCGCGAAGGGCTTGCACCGGCCGTCGGGGGCCATACCGCGCTGCCGGGAGAACTCGATGAACGCCCCGGGAGTGGCCATCACCGCCACGCCCCCGGCCAGCGCCAGGTCGCATTCGCCGTGGCGCAGCGCCTGACAGGCCAGATGGATGGCCACCAGCGACGACGAGCACGCCGTGTCCACCGTGACCGCGGGCCCTTCCAGACCCAGTGAGTACGCCACCCGGCCGGAGACCACGCTGCCGAGGTTTCCGGCCCCGACGTAGCCCTCCACTTCGCTGGTGATGTTCCCGATGACCGACAGATAGTCGTGGGAACCGATCCCGGCGAACACCCCGGTGTTGCTGCCGTTCAGGGTGTCGCGACGGAATCCCGCCCGCTCGAACGCCTCCCACGCCGTTTCGAGGAGCAACCGCTGCTGCGGGTCCATGGCCAGCGCCTCACGCGGGCTGATGTCGAAGAAAGCGGCGTCGAATTCGGTCGCCTCGTAACAGAATCCGCCCTGGTCCACATAGGACGTGCCGTACTGCTCGGGATCCGGATCGTAGAGTTCGCCGAGGGCCCAGCCCCGGTCCGTCGGAAAGGCGGAGATGGCGTCATCACCCCGCGCCACCAGCTGCCAAAGGTCCTCGGGCGACCGCACCCCGCCCGGATAGCGGCACGCCATTCCCACGATCGCGACCGGCTCCGGCTCGGCGGAGTCGATCTCGCGCAGACGCTGGCGGGTCTGGCGCAATTCGGCCGTGACCCACTTGAGGTGATCGAGAAGCTTCTCTTCGTTGGACATCTGACGCAAGCTCCTTGGCACGGCGCGGAGGGTGGAGGTCTTCGGGCTCACGACTTTCCGAACTCATCGGAGATGAGATCGAAAATGTCTTCAGCCGTTGCTGTCTCAAGCTCGCCATGAGCCGTGGAACGGTCCGTTTCATGGTCCGCACCGCTCCACTTGGCCAGCAGCAGCCGCAGTCGGCCGGTGATCCGGCGACGCGCAGCCTCGTCCACCGCGGACGGCTCCGACACCGAATCCCATGTGTCGAGGTCCGACAGCAGTCGCCCTTCGGAGGCCACCCCCGCGTCGACGAGGCGCTCGCGCAGGAAGTCCGCCAGCTGGTTGGGCGTGGGGTGATCGAAGATGAGAGTGGGTGGCAGATCGATACCGGTGGTGGTGGTGAGCCGGTTTCCGAATTCGACGGCGGTGAGGGAGTCGAACCCCAGCTCCTGGAAGGGCTGGGCGGGGGGAATGGCGTCCGTGCTGGGGTGGCCGAGGATGGCGGCCGCGTGCGTCCGCAGGTGGTGGAGGAGGAGCTGATGCTGCTGGGCGGGCGTGCTGGCGGCCAGTTGCTGCTGGAGCGAGCTGACAGCCGACGTCGAATCCGGGGCGTCGGCGTCGGGCGCCGGAGCGGGCATGAGGCGAGTGAGGAGGGGGCTCGGCCGTTGCGCCGTAAAACTGGTCGGGAACTTCTGCCAGTCGATGTCCGCGACGGTGACGGTGATGTCGTCATGGTCGAGGGAGTGCTGAAGCGAGGCGACGGCGAGATCCGGGGCGAGCGGATTCATCCCGCGCCGGTTGTAGTAGTCGACGGCGGCCACATCGGCGGCCATGCCCGCGTCGCTCCACGGCGCCCAGGCGATGCTGGTGGCGGGGAGCCCTTGGGCGCGGCGGTGTTGGGCGAGGGCGTCGAGGTAGGTGTTGGCGGCGGCGTAGGCGGCCTGACGGCTGCCGCCCCAGGAGGCCGCGCCGGAGGAGAAGAGGACGAACGCGCTGAGGTCGTGGGCCTTGGTCAGCTCATGGAGATGAGCGGCGGCGAGCGCCTTGGGTTGAAGGACCTCGTTGATGTGCGGGAGATCGATCTCCGAGAGTGGCGTGTTCTCCGCGATACCGGCGGCGTGGATGACGGCGGTGAGGGGGCGGTCGGTGGGGATGGCCTCGATGAGGCGGTGCAACGCGTCCCGATTCGAGACGTCGCAGGCGGTGATGGTGACGGTGGTGCCGAGGTCGGTGAGTTCTTGGGTCAGCTGGTCGGCCCCGGGGGCGTCGGGGCCGGTGCGGCTGGTGAGGTGGAGGTGTGGTGCGCCGTTGCGGGCGAGCCAGCGTGCGATGTGGGCGCCGAGCCCGCCGGTACCGCCGGTGATCAGCGTCGTACCGCTCGGCTGCCAGGGGGCCGTGAGGGCGTCGGTGGCGGGCGCGTGCTCAAGACGGCGCCCGAGGACGGCCGAACGGATCGCCACTTGGTCCTCGGGCTGCCCGGGCACGAGCAGTCCCGCGATGCGGCCGGGAGCGCGGGCGTCGATCGTGTCGGGAAGATCGATCAAACCACCCCAGAGCCGGGGGTATTCCAGCGCGGCGACCCGGCCGAATCCCCAGATCTGTGCCTGGTGCGGATGCGGGAGCACATCAGTGGAGGCAGCCGCCACAGCGCCCTGGGTGAGGCACCACAGGGCTGCGGGCCACCCGAGTTCGTCGAGGGCCTGGACGAGGGCCGTGGTGGCGGCCAGCCCTAGGGGGACGGCCGGATGATCCGGGTGGTGGCCCTCATCGAGGGCGAGAAGGCTCAGCACACCGGCGGGCGCGGTACGTACGCCGATAAGACCGGCGAGCTGCTGGGCAAGGGCCTCGCGATGGGCGGCAGCGGTGTCGATGGTGAGCGTCTCCCGTCCAGCACCGTGGGCATCGAGCGCTTGGGCGGCGGCTTGGACGACCGGATGCCCGGCCAGGCCGGATGGCACGAGCAGCAGCCAGGTCCCGGTCAGGGCAGGAGTCGCCACCGCGTCGGGCAGTGGCTCCCAGGCGACCCGGTAGCGCCACGAGTCGATGATGGCGTGCTCCCGGTGCCGTCGCCGCCAGGCCGAGAGGAGAGGGAGGGCGGGCAGGAGCGCGTCGATGCCGGGGCTGTTCTTCTCCAACCGGAGCGTGCTGGTGAGGGCGTCCACATCTTGCGCCTCGATAGCGCCCCAGAGCTGTGCCTCGGCCGGGTCGTGCTGCTCACCGCGGCCGTTGGGACGGGTGGGTGGGGCGAGCCAGAAGCGCTGGTGCTGGAAGGCGTAGGTGGGTAGTTCGATGGTGCGGGGGGTTGGGGTGGCGGGGTACCAGGGTGTCCAGTCGACGGTGTTTCCGGTGGTGTGGAGTCGTGCGAGGGCGTTGGCGAAGGCTTGGGTGTCGGGCTGTTTGTGGGTGAGGGTGGTGGTGAGGAGTGGTGTGGGGTGGTTGTGGTGGTGGAGGGTGTGTTGGGTGGCGGTGGTGAGGGTGGGGGCGGGTCCGAGTTCGAGGTAGGTGTGGGTGTGGGGTGCGGTGTGGGTGATGGCGGGGTGGAAGTGGACGGGTTGGCGGATGTGTTGGGCCCAGTAG
>NZ_JBEYAL010000062.1:0-37846 GCF_040631655.1 Streptomyces sp. NPDC019937 | reverse complement strand
CCGCCCGCTGGGCATCAGTCAGTGACAACGGCGGAATCTTCGGACCCGGACGACTCATACCGAACCAACGACAAACCTCCGACTCAGGTCACTAGTTCAGCGAGGGGTCGTCCGGGTACGTCGCGACCATCGCCAGCTCGCTGCGCTGACGGCGCAGCACCGCCCGCCACAGCCGCTCCGGGGACGGCGACGACACGTCCCCCGGCTCCGACTCCACCACGTACCAGGCGCCCTCGGACAGCTCGTCCTCCAGCTGCCCCGGTCCCCATCCCGCGTACCCCGCGAAGATCCGCAACGATCCCACCGCGGCCGCCAGCAGCTCCGGCGGCGCCTCCAGGTCCACCAGGCCGATCGCCCCGTGCACCCTGCGCCAGCCGAGTGGCCCGGCGTCCTCGCCGCGCGCCGGGGACCGGCCCGCCTCCCCCGGCACCACGGCAACGCCCAGCGCCGAGTCCAGCGACACCGGACCGCCCTGGAAGACCACGCCCGGTTCACCGGCCAGCTCGGCCCAGGACTCCAGGATGTCCCCGACGCCCACGGGGGTCGGCCGGTTCAGGACCACGCCGAGGGAGCCCTCCTCGTCGTGGTCGAGGAGCAGCACCACCGCGCGGTCGAAATTCGGGTCAGCAAGCGCCGGTGTCGCGACAAGCAGCCGTCCTGTGAGGGAGGACACCTCGGTCATGGCCACATGATCCCGCATATCCGGTCCGGACGGGGAGTGGAAGACGAGACCCGTATGAGAGCAGGTCGGGGCGTACGACAGCAGGAGCGGCGCACGTGACGGTCGGTTCCCGGGACGGAACGGAGTGTGGCGCGACGCATACCGATCCATTTCGAGGGTGCAACAGCCTTACGGGGGCGGCCTCGAAGGCGTTTAGTCTTGCCTTTTGGCCCCTTGCCCGTCTCAGGAACGCGAGACCAGATGACCCGCTCGAACGATGTCCTGCTCGTCCATGGCGGCACCCCGCTGGAGGGCGAGATCAATGTCCGCGGCGCGAAGAACCTCGTGCCGAAGGCCATGGTCGCCGCCCTGCTCGGCAGTGCGCCGAGCCGACTGCGCAACGTCCCCGACATCCGCGATGTGCGGGTGGTGCGCGGGCTGCTGCAGCTGCACGGTGTGACGGTGCGCCCCGGCGACGAGTCCGGTGAGCTGGTGCTCGACCCCACCCATGTGGAGAGCGCCAATGTCGCCGACATCGACGCGCACGCCGGCTCTTCGCGCATCCCGATCCTCTTCTGCGGTCCGCTGCTGCACCGCCTCGGCCACGCCTTCATCCCGGGCCTGGGCGGCTGCGACATCGGCGGCCGGCCGATCGACTTCCACTTCGACGTGCTGCGCCAGTTCGGCGCGACGATCGAGAAGCGCGCGGACGGCCAGTACCTGGAGGCTCCGCACCGGCTGCGGGGTACGAAGATCAAGCTGCCGTACCCGTCGGTGGGCTCCACCGAGCAGGTGCTGCTCACGGCGGTGCTCGCCGAGGGTGTGACGGAACTCTCCAACGCGGCCGTCGAACCGGAGATCGAGGACCTCATCTGCGTGCTGCAGAAGATGGGCGCCATCATCTCCATGGACACCGACCGGACGATCCGGATCACCGGTGTCGACAAACTCGGCGGCTACAACCACCGCGCCCTCCCGGACCGTCTGGAGGCCGCCTCCTGGGCGAGCGCGGCGCTGGCGACCGAGGGCAGCGTCTACGTACGCGGTGCCCGCCAGCGCGAGATGATGACCTTCCTGAACACCTTCCGCAAGGTCGGTGGCGCCTTCGACATCGGCGACGAGGGCATACGGTTCTGGCACCCGGGCGGCAAGCTCAACGCGATCGCCCTGGAGACCGATGTCCACCCCGGCTTCCAGACCGACTGGCAGCAGCCGCTGGTGGTGGCGCTGACCCAGGCCTCGGGCCTGTCCATCGTCCACGAGACGGTGTACGAGTCCCGGCTGGGCTTCACCTCCGCGCTGAACCAGATGGGCGCGCACATCCAGCTCTACCGCGAGTGCCTGGGCGGCTCGGCGTGCCGCTTCGGCCAGCGGAACTTCCTGCACTCCGCGGTCGTGTCGGGCCCGACCCGGCTCCAGGGCTCCGACCTGGTCATCCCCGACCTGCGCGGCGGCTTCTCGTACCTGATCGCGGCCCTCGCCGCGCAGGGCACGTCCCGGGTCCACGGCATCGACCTGATCAACCGGGGCTACGAGAACTTCATGCACAAGCTGGTCGAGCTGGGCGCCAAGGTGGAGCTCCCGGGCGACGCCGACACGGTGTAACGCCACGCCCCTTCCCGAAACGGGGGGGCACGGGGCGGGGGCTCCTCCCCCACCCCGCCCCTTCCCGAAACGGGAGCCCCGCCCCGGACCCCGACCACCGGCGCCACCGGCGCGCGGTTCGGGCCGCGCGGCGGCTCGACCGCTGCGGCGGAGGTGGACGGGCGGGCAGCCGGGTCGCGGGCTCGGAACGCGCGCCCCGGCCCACGCCCCCACGGCGAGCTGCGGGCGGGGGGCTTCCGGGGCACCGCCCCGGGCCCCGGCCACCGGCGCCACCTGCGTCTTCGTAGTCGGGGCGCGTGGGGCTCACGTGCTGGGGGGCGGGGAGACGGGGCGTGTGGGGGCTGAGCGGGGGTTATGGGCCCTTGGGGGCCGTGTGAGGCGTCTGAGGCGACTCAGGGGCCTTGGAGGACGGCGAAGGGCGGCCACCCGCACCGGGTGGCCGCCCCACTCTGTGTCGCCAGGCGTCTTACTTGCCCTTGGCGGCTTCCTTCAGCTTGGAGCCCGCGGAGACCTTCACGCTGTAGCCGGCCGGGATCTCGATCGGCTCACCGGTCTGCGGGTTGCGCGCGGTGCGAGCGGCACGGTGCGTGCGCTCGAAGGTCAGGAAGCCGGGGATGGTGACCTTCTCGTCGCCCTTGGCGACGACCTCACCGGTCACCTCGGCCAGGGCCGCCAGAACGGCGTCGGCGTCCTTGCGGGTCACCTCGGCGCGCTCGGACAGAGCGGCCACCAGCTCACTGCGGTTCATGTTGTACTCCCGTGTTCATCTTGCCATTAGGCGTGAGATCGAAGCCGATGCTGCCAGGGCCCTCGGACAGTCCCCGGACCCGGGTCTGCTGTTCAGACCCTCGCGCCCGGAACGCATCCTGCCCCCACCTGTGGCGGGAAAGCCAATCCGGAACCCCGGAGAGTCACACGAAAAGCGCCGTGGCGGTCGTTTTCCTGCCCGCCACCCTATGGCGGCCCCAGGTAGCCCAAGGGCCGCGACGCGCCGTGCCCGGCTCAGACCGCGGTGGTCCCGGTCACAGGCTTCGCCGCCTCACGCACGGCTCCGGCGACCGCTCCCGCGACCTTGTCGTTGAAGACGCTCGGAATGATGTAGTTGGCATTCAGTTCGTCGTCGTGGACGACATCCGCGAGCGCACCCGCCGCGGCCAGCATCATGTCGGTGTTCACCGTACGGGACTGGGCGTCCAGGAGGCCACGGAAGACGCCCGGGAAGACCAGCACGTTGTTGATCTGGTTCGGGAAGTCCGAGCGGCCGGTGGCCACCACGGCCGCCGTCTGGCGGGCGATCGCCGGGTCCACCTCGGGGTCCGGGTTGGCCAGCGCGAAGACGATCGCGCCGTCCGCCATCGCCGCCACGTCCTCACCGGAGAGCACGTTCGGGGCCGAAACCCCGATGAAGACGTCCGCGCCCCGCACAGCCTCGCGCAGCGTGCCCGTGACGCCCTCCGGGTTGGTGTTGTCCGCGATCCACCGCAGCGGGGAGTCCGGGTCGGCGGCGACCAGGTCCTCGCGGCCGGAGTGCACCACGCCGTGGATGTCGGCGACGACCGCGTGCCGCACCCCGGCAGCGGTCAGCAGCTTCAGGATCGCGGTGCCCGCCGCGCCCGCGCCGGACATCACCACCCGCACGTCCTCGATCTTCTTGCCCACCACCCGCAGCGCGTTGGTCAGCGCCGCGAGCACCACGATGGCGGTGCCGTGCTGGTCGTCGTGGAAGACCGGGATGTCCACCGCCTCGCGCAGCCGCGCCTCGATCTCGAAGCAGCGGGGGGCGGAGATGTCCTCCAGGTTGATGCCCGCGAAGCCCGGCGCGATGGCCTTGACGATCTCCACGATGGCGTCGGAGTCCTGGGTGTCCAGGCAGATCGGCCACGCGTCGATCCCGGCGAAGCGCTTGAACAGCGCCGCCTTGCCCTCCATCACCGGCAGCGCGGCCTTGGGGCCGATGTTGCCCAGGCCCAGCACCGCCGAGCCGTCGGTGACGACCGCCACACTGTTGCGCTTGATCGTCAGACGGCGGGCGTCCTCGGGATTGTCCGCGATCGCCTGGCACACCCGCGCCACACCCGGGGTGTAGACCATGGACAGATCGTCACGGTTGCGGATCGGGTGCTTGGACGACATCTCGATCTTGCCGCCGAGGTGCATCAGGAAGGTACGGTCGGAGACCTTGCCCAGCGAGATGCCCTCGATACCGCGCAGCTTCTCCACGATCTCATCGGCGTGCGCGGTGGAGCTGGCCGCGATGGTGACGTCGATACGGAGCTTCTCGTGGCCGGAAGCGGTCACATCCAGGCCGGTGACCGAGCCACCGGAGGACTCCACGGCCGTGGTCAGCTGGCTGACCGCGGTACCGCTCGCGGGGACCTCCAGCCGGACCGTCATCGAGTACGAGACGCTGGGCGCCGTTGCCATGACCGTCTTCCTCTGCTTTCCCTTGAACCAGGTGTGCCGGGCCCGGGATGGCCGGGCCACATCCTCAGATGGTTGCACCTACCTTCTGGTACGAGGTAACCCGGCCCGACTTTCGGACATATTGTTCTGACATACCAGGGGTGGGGTCAGCCGAGTGGAAAGCCCCACTCCTTCGCGGGAACGCCGGGCGAGGCGGGCCGTTCCCGCAGCCCAGGCCCCTAGGCTCTGGCGCGCACAGCGCCGAACGACGTCCACCGGCGTCGAGGAACACAAGGAGCAGCGGGCATGGCTCAGGGCACCGTCAAATGGTTCAACGCCGAGAAGGGCTACGGCTTCATCGCCCAGGAGGGCGGCGGGCCGGACGTCTTCGTCCACTACAGCTCGATCAACGGCAACGGCTACCGCAGCCTTGCCGACGACCAGCGGGTCGAATTCCAGATCGTGCAGGGCCGCAAGGGGCCGCAAGCCGAAGAGGTCCGCGTCCTCAGCTGAGAACGCGGACCTCTTCGCCATGACGTTGTAGGTGGCACCGACCCGCCATGCTCGCCTCGCGGCAAGTGGTCGCTCGTAGCGACGATGGTTGGGCCCGGGGGCTTGGATCGAGCCGGTGCCACAGCAAGGCTAACAAACCATCCCCGGAAGCGATTCCCCGTCGGCGGGGCCGATTTCGCTCCGTCCCTCAATCGGCCCTCAGCCGGCCTCCGCTCGGCCCTCAGTCGGCCCTGAGCAGGTCCGGGACGCCGTCCCGGTCCGGGTCGTCGCGCTCGCCCGGGACGACCGTCAGCCGCTGGGTCGCCCGGGTGAGCGCCACGTACAGCACGCGCAGCCCGGCCGGTGACTCGTCGGCGATCTCGGCGGGCGAGACCACCAGCGTCGCGTCGTACTCCAGCCCCTTGGCCTCCAGGCTGCCCAGCGCCACCACCCGGTCACCGAGCCCGGCCAGCCAGCCGCGGGCCTGTGCGCGGCGGCCCATGGCGACGACGACGCCGACCGTGCCGTCCACCTCCTCCAGCAGCCGGGCCGCCTCGGCGCGGACGTGGCCGCCCAGGTCGCCGTCCGAGTGCGCCGGGAGCGGCGCGAACCGCGGTACGGCGCCGGTCGAGCGGACCGCGCGGGGCGCGGGGGTGCCGGGCATCGCGAGCGCCAGGACCTTGGCGGCCAGCTCGGCGATCTCCGCCGGGTTGCGGTAGTTGACGGTGAGGGTGAAGCGGCGGCGCGGGCGGGTGCCCAGCGCCTCGTCGCGGGCCTCGGCCGCCTCGTCCGGGTCGGACCAGGAGGACTGGGCCGGATCGCCGACGACCGTCCAGGTGGCGTGGCGGCCGCGCCGCCCCACCATCCGCCACTGCATGGGCGTCAGGTCCTGGGCCTCGTCGACGATGATGTGCGCGTAGTCGGTGCGCTCCTGCTCCGCCCGGTCCACGCGGCCGCGCCGGGGCGTGGTGCGGTCGGCGAAGGTGGTCAGCTCCTCGAGACCGGTGAGCTGGTCCAGCGGATCGACTTCGCGGGGTTTCGCCGGGCGGGCCGGGGCGCCCAGGATGGTGTGCAGCTCGTCCAGCAGCGCCACGTCGTGCACCGACAGCGGGCCCTGTCCGTCCGGGCCCAGCCGGGCCAGGGAGCGGGCCACCAGACGGGCCTCGCGCGGGTTGAGCACCCGCCGTGACCAGCGGCCCAGCCGCTTCTCGTCGGCCATCGCGGCGAGCACCGAGCGCGGGGTCAGCTCGGGCCACCAGGCATCCAGGAAGCCGGTGAACGCGTCCTCGCCGGAGATGTCCTCGTCGAAGCCCTCGCGCGCCTCGGCGGCCAGTTCGGGGTCCGTGTAGCGGCGCGGGCCGCCCGTACGGGCCCACAGCGCGTCCAGCAGCAGCCGGCGGGCGCGCGGGCGCAGCAGGTTGACGGGCGCGGTGCCGCCCAGCACGTTCTGCCGGATGCGGCGCAGTTCCTCGGCGTCCAGCTCGACGCGGGCGCCGAAGGCGACGACCCGCAGGCGCTCGGGCGGCCCGCCGGGTCTCTGGCCTCTGCCGGGCGCCTCGGCCACGTCGTCCAGGGTGAGCTGGCCGCCGTCGGCGGGCGCCGGGCCCGCGGGCGGCAGCTCCAGGGCGCCGCGGGCCGCCTTGCGCAGGACCTTCATCATGCGCGAGGAGCCCTTGATCCGGGCCACGGCCGGTTCGTCGTACGTGGTGGCCTCGGCTCCCTCGACCAGGGAGCCGACCGCGCGGATCGCCACCTGGCCCTCCTCGCCCAGCGAGGGCAGCACGCCCTCGGTGTACGCGACGAGCAGCGGGGTGGGGCTGACGACCAGGATGCCGCCCGCGTACCGCCTGCGGTCCTGGTAGAGCAGGTACGCCGCGCGGTGCAGCGCGACCGCGGTCTTGCCGGTGCCGGGGCCGCCCTCGACCTCGGTGACGGAGGCGGCGGGGGCACGGATCACCATGTCCTGTTCGGCCTGGATGGAGGCGACGATGTCGCGCATGGTGTGGCCGCGGGCCTGGCCGAGCGCGGCCATCAGCGCGCCGTCGCCGACCACCGGCAGCACCTCGCCGCCGAGGGTCGCGGTCAGCTCGGGGCGCATCAGGTCGTCCTCGACTCCGAGCACCCGGCGGCCCTTGCTGCGGATCACCCGGCGGCGCACGACCCGGCCGGGGGCGACCGGGGTGGAGCGGTAGAAGGGGGCGGCGGCGGGGGCCCGCCAGTCGATCACCAGCGGCGAGTAGTCGGCGTCCAGCACTCCGATGCGGCCGATGTGCAGGGTCTCCGCGATCTCCGCGCGGTCCCCGTCCGCGCCCGGGCGAATGGCGTCGTCGGCGGGTTCCACGGAGGTGTACGCCCCGTCCGGGCCGCGCTCGCCGTCCTTGCCGAGGAGCAGATCGATGCGGCCGAAGAGGAAGTCCTCGAACTCGCTGTTCAGCCGGTTGAGGTGCACCCCGGCCCGGAACACCTGGGCGTCGCGCTCGGCGAGTGCGCCCGGCGTGCCGACCTGTCCGCGTTTGGCGGCGTCGTCCATGAGGAACTCCGCCTCGTGGATCTTCTCCTCCAAGCGGCGGTACACGCGGTCCAGATGGGTCTGTTCGATCCGGATCTCACGGTCCCGGACCCCGTCCCCGCCGTCCTGCGGCGGGGCCGTCCGGCTGACGTGCGTGACGTTCTGCGTGGCGTTCTGCGCGGCCACCCAAGCCCCCTTCTGTGTACATAGGGCAGCCGTCAACCGTACACCCACCCGTACGCGCGACTCAGATATTGACCTCGGCCAGCCGCTGGCCATCGAGGGTGCGGACCTCGAAGCGGGCGATGTCGCTCTGGTTCATCGCCGCGCCGCCCTGCGCGTACAGCGGCTCCTTGTTCCAGCGGGAGCCGTCGCCGTCCTTGATCCCGTAGCCCGCGTTGGGCACGGCCCACGTCGTGACGGTCTCCTCGTGACCGTCCTTGCCGATGGCGATCAGATCGCAGCTCTTGGGCCCCTTGACGTTGCCCAGCTTGAACGCGATGGCGGTGCCCCAGCCCTTCTGGGTGAGCGAGACCGAGGCGTTCACCTTGGTCTCGGGGTCCACCGAGCTGTACTTCTTGCCCTGGTCGTAGGCCGCCCGCGCCGGGTTGGCCGCGGCGACCGGGGGATTCGTGCCGCCACCGCCCTCGTCGGACCCCGAGCTGAGCGCCGCGCCCACGAACGGGCCGCCGACGATCAGGATGCCCGCCGCGGCGACGAGGAAGAGCCGCCTGCGGCCCTTCGTACGGCGGCTCGCCGTCACCTCGCCGAGCAGCCGGCCCAGCAGCTCGGGCCCGGGGCGGGCGGTGAGGGTGGCGGGGTCGGGGACGGCCGTGCCGTCCGCGTTGGTCGCGTAGTCCGCCAGCAGCGGGGGGATGCCCATCAGCCCGTCCAGCTCTGCCGCACACCGGTCGCACCCGATCAGGTGCTCCTCGAAACGCGCCGCGTCGGCCGCGTCGAGGACGCCGAGCGCATAGGCGCCGACGGCGGTGTGCTGCTGGTCGTCCGCTGTCGGCATCATGCCGTGACCCCCCGTTCCTCAAGTGAGAGCTTGAGGGCACGCATCGCGTAGTAAACCCGGGATCGTACGGTCCCGGGCGGCACGCGCAGCACTTCCGCAGCCTCACTCACCGTCCGTCCCTTGAAGTATGTCTCGACGAGCGCCTCTCTGTGCGCATCGGACAGGTCATTCAGGGCATCGGAAATGGTCATCTGGCGCAACGCCCGGTCTATGTCATCCGCTGCGGGCATGACATGCAGGGGGGCCGCGTCGACCTCATGGGGGCGGGCACGGCGGCTTCGGTGGCCGTCGATGACGATGCGGCGAGCCACGGTTACCAGCCACGGGCGTACGGAACCGCCGCTGCGCTGCAACTGGTCGGCATTGCGCCACGCCCGTAAAAGCGTCTCCTGAACCACGTCCTCGGCGCGGTGCCGGTCGCCTGCGACCAGGCGCAGGACGAAGGCGAGAAGCGGGCCCGCATGCTCCGCATAGAGCGCGCGCATCAGCGCGTCGTCCGGTGTCGTCCTCTCGGTCACGAGGGCATCTTTGCGTACGCAAGCCGCTGGGTCGAGGGGCGTACGGGCTGGAATGATCCGCAGTTCATTCACAACCCTGTGACATTCCTCCCACTTCTGCGGTGAACATTTGCCGGGCCACGGCACGTACTTGAGGCCGAGAACCCGGCGCCGGGCGGGCGTCGGCCACCATAAAGGGCTCCCTCCCCAAACACCGCCCCGCAGGCCCCGGTCCCCCCATCCGGGGCCTGCGTCATGTCTGAAACTCGTTCATTTTTTGCTTCTGCTTTGGGTTTGAACGGCGGCGGTGGCGTGCCACGCGCTCCCGATTGCCGCACACCTCGCTGGAGCACCAGCGGCGGCGCCGGCCCCGCGAGGTGTCCAGGTACACCAGCGAGCAGTTCTCCCCCTCGCAGCGCCGCAGCCGCTCGCGCGCGACGGGGTCGGTGAGCAGCGCGACGGCGTCGCGGGCGACCTGCGCCAGCAACGCCCCGCAGTCGGGGGCGGCCGCGAGCCGGGCGACGAGGGTGCCGTCGGTGGCGCGTACGGCCCGTACGGCGGGCGGGGCGGTGGCGGCGAGCGCGTTCACCCGCTCCAGGTCCGGGCCCGCCGCCTTGCCCTCCACCTCCATGTGCACGATGCGGTGGAGGAGGTCGCGGGCGGCCCGGAAGCGGGTGAGCCAGGCGGTGTCGACGGCGTCGAGGACTTCGCGGGCCGTGCCGTGGGGGATGAGTCCGGTGCCGAGGAGCCACGCTCTGAGGGGTTCGACGCCGTCGAGGCGTTCGACGGGGGTCTCGCTGAGGCGTCCGTCGACGGTGGCCACCAGGTCCAGGCAGATCCGCCCGGCGTCGAACCGCAGGGCGAAGGCGTCCGCCGCCATGTTCCTGTCACCTCCGGGGGCAGGTGGGCTCCCCCCAGGGTGCCCGTCCGGGGCGCGGGCCGGTACCCCGCCGTCGGTGGGGGCGCGTGCCGTGTTCCCCACCCCGCCCCTTCCCGAACCGGGGGCAAGCCCCCGGCCCCCGGGCGGGGCCCCACACCCCCGCCGGGGCTCCGCCCCTGGACCCCGCTCCTCAAACGCCGGAGGGGCTGGATGGTGGCACCTCTCCGCCCCGCCCTGACGCGCAGGGCCGGGGGCTGGGGCACGGGCCCCGAGCGCCGACCCGCCCACATGGTGGGGAGGCTGGCCGGAGGACGAGGGCCTCCGGCCAGCCGAACCCCCGCGCTGCAGGGGGCAGGATGTGTGACCTGGTTGTGGGCGATCGTCCCGCAGGGCGGGACGGGTGGGCACAACGCGCCCACCGGGCCGCGCCCGGGAATGCAACGCCAAGGGCCCCCGGCGCCCCGGGCCGCACCCGGGCTCGGGGCCGACGCCGGGGGCTTTCCCGGAGCGGGGGCTCGGCCCGGCGGCTGGTGCCGCTACTCGTCGGCGTACTTGGCGTCGGACGCCGGGTCCAGTGCCAGCCGGTAGCCCCGCTTGACCACCGTCTGGATCAGCTTCGGCGATCCAAGGGCCGCGCGCAGGCGGGCCATCGCCGTCTCCACGGCGTGCTCGTCGCGGCCCGCCCCCGGCAGCACCTTCAGCAGGTCGGCGCGGGCCACGACCCAGCCCGGGTGCCGGGCCAGGGCGCGGAGCAGGGCCATCCCGGCGGGCGGGACGGTGCGCAGCTCGCCGTCCACGACCACCGCGTGGCCGCGGATCTCCAGCCGCCGCCCGGCGACCGGCAACGGCCGCACCCGGCCGGGCAGCTCGGCGGTCAGCAACTGCACGAGCGGCCCGAGCCGGAAGCGTTCGGGCTGGCTGGTGGGGACGTCCTGGGCCTCCAGCGGCAGCGCGGTCACGGGCCCGACGCACGCGGGCAGCACATCGTGGCGCAGCGCGTCGAGCAGCTCCTCGCGCATGCCGCGCCGCTCCGCCCGGTCCAGCAGGCTCGCGGCGGCGGGGGCGCTGGTGAAGGTGATGGCGTCCACGGCGCGGGCGACCGCGGCGTCCAGCAGCCGGTCGACGGGGCCGATGTCCTCCGGTGGCATCCACCGGTAGACCGGCACGCCGACCACCTCCGCGCCCCCGGCGCGCAGCGACTCGACGAAGCCGGGCAGCGGTTCGCCGTGCAGCTGGACGGCGATGCGGCGGCCTTCGACGCCCTCCTCCAGCAGCCGGTCGAGCACCTCGGCCATCGATTCGGAGGCCGGGGACCACTTCTCGGTGAGCCCGGCGGCCCGTACGGCACCGCGCACCTTGGGCCCGCGGGCCAGGATTTCGACGTCGCGCAGCCGGTTCAGCAGGGCGTCGCCGAGACCCCAGCCGTCGGCGGCCTCGACCCAGCCGCGGAAGCCGATGGCGGTGGTGGCGACCACCACCTCGGGGGCGTGGTCGATCAACCGCTTGGTGGCGGTGAGCAGTTCGGAGTCGTCGGAGAGCGGCACGATCCGCAGCGCCGGCGCGTGCAGGACGGCCGCGCCGCGCCGCAGCAGCAGGGCGCCGAGTTCATCGGCGCGGCGCGCGGCGGTGACGCCGACGGTGAACCCCGCGAGGGGTCCGACGGTCGTCGCCTGATGGTGGTCTCGCTGCATGTGGCTCTGACTCTCGGCTCTCGTCCCGGTTCACTGTCGTATGTGCGCCTTGGGGTGAGTCGTCATCCTGGCGCGGTCCCGTGTCGGACGCGGTTCCGGCACGTTTCCCGGGTGTTACGGGGCGTACGGTCACGGGCACCCTCCGACCGTACGCCTCCGCGACGGATGGCTCACACGTCCGCGTAGGCGGGCTGCCGCGCGGCCTGCGCCTCCGGTGCGCCGGCCCCCGCGGGCCGGGCCGCCGCCGGGGTGCGGCGGAGGTACACGACCCAGGTGACCGCCGAGCACAGGGCGTAGAAGGCGAGGAAGGAGACGAAGGCCGGGGTGCCGGAGTGGGCGCTGCCGAACGACTCCCGGAAGGCCAGGTTGATGCCGAGGCCGCCGAGCGCGCCGACCGCCCCGATGAGCCCCATCGCCGCGCCGGACAGCCGCCGCCCGTAGGCCGCGGCCTCCTCGCCGGTGAGCCCGCGCGCCGCGGCCTTGGCCTGGAAGATGCCGGGGATCATCTTGAACGTGGAGCCGTTGCCGAGCCCGCTGAGGACGAACAGGGCGATGAAGCCGGCGAGGAAGACGGGCAGCGAGCGCTGCGCGGAGGCGTAGACGACCACGAGCGTCGCGGCGGCCATCCCGCCGAAGTTCCACAGGGTGATCCGCGCACCGCCGTAGGTGTCGGCCAGCCGCCCGCCGACGGGGCGGATGAGGGAGCCGAGCAGCGGGCCGATGAAGGTGAGCGAGGCGGCCTGCAGCGGGGTGCGGTCGAACTGGTTCTGCAGCACCAGCCCGAAGGCGAAGCTGTAGCCGATGAAGGAGCCGAAGGTGCCGATGTAGAGCAGCGACATGATCCAGGTGTGGGCGTCCCGGGCCGCCTCCTTGGCCGCCCCGGTGTCGTTCTTCACCGGCGCCAGGTTGTCCATGAAGAGCGCCGCGAGCACCCCCGCGACCACGATCAGCGGGAGGTAGACGGCCAGCACGATCCGCGGGTGGGTGGCCCCGGCCGTGCCGATGACGAGCAGGCCGATCAGCTGGATGACCGGCACGCCGACGTTGCCGCCGCCCGCGTTCAGCCCGAGCGCCCAGCCCTTCTTGCGCAGCGGGTAGAAGGAGTTGATGTTGGTCATGGAGGAGGCGAAATTCCCGCCGCCGACCCCGGTGAGCGCCGCGACCACCAGGAAGGTGGTATACGAGGTGCCGGGCTCCATCACCACGGCGGCCACCACCGTCGGCACCAGCAGCATCGCGGCGCTGATGATCGTCCAGTTGCGGCCCCCGAAGCGGGCCACGGCGAAGGTGTACGGCACCCGCAGCACCCCGCCGACCAGAGTGGGCATCGCGACCAGGAAGAACTTCCCGGCCGGGTCGACCCCGTACTCCGGCCCCATGAACAGCACCATCACCGACCACAGGCTCCAGATGGAGAAGCCGATGTGCTCGGAGAGGATGGAGAAGACCAGATTCCGGGTCGCTGTCCGCTCCCCCTTCTCCCGCCAGAACGTCTCGTCCTCCGGATCCCACTCCTCGATCCAGCGGCCCCCTTTGCGGGCGGCTGTGGTGGTCGGGGCAGTCATCGCGCCTCCACGGTGCTCGGTGTCGCTGCCCGACGCTAGGCACAGCGGATTACCGGCCCGTGGCGCCAGGTGACCGGCACGAAACCTTGCTCTCACCCACGGGGGCGGGGTGCGGTGAGGCCCCGGGGCCCGCCGGGATCACGGGCTTCCCCACCATTTTGTCAACGCCATTGACATACCTCTCCACGCACACCTATACCTCTGCCCATCGAAGCGCTTCGACGAACGTTGCACGTGCACATTCCTCCCAACCCTCCTGGAGGCAGTGGATGTTGACGGCACGGAAACGGACGACACGAACGGGGGCCGTCATCGCGGCCGCGCTCGCAGGGGCCCTGGTCCTGGCGGGGTGCGGGGGCGGTGGGGGCGAGGCCGGGGACGGCAAGACGCTCACGTTATGGCATTACGAGGCGCCCAATGGCGCCATGGGCGCGGCCTGGAAGCAGGCGATCGAGGAGTTCAAGAAGAGCCATCCGGGCGTCACGGTGAAGTTCGAGGAGAAGGGCTTCGAACAGATCCAGAAGACCGCCTCGATGGTGCTGGGATCGGACAGCGCGCCCGATCTCATGGAGTACAACAAGGGCAACGCCACCACCGGACTGCTCTCCAAGCAGGGGCTGCTCACCGACCTCTCCCCGGAGGTCACCAAGCGCGGCTGGGACAAGCCGCTGAGCGCGGGGGTGCGCACCACCAGCCGGTACGACGAGCGGGGCGTGATGGGCTCCGGCAAGTGGTTCGGGGTGCCGAACTACGCCGAGTACACGATGGTCTACTTCAACAAGACCCTCTTCGAGAAGCACAAGGTGAAGGTCCCGACCAGCTTCGCCGAGTTCACGGACGCGCTGAAGGCGTTCAAGGACAAGGGCGTCACCCCGCTCGCCAGTGCGGGCGCCGAATACCCCGCCCAGCAGTACGTGTACCAGCTGGCCCTGTCCAAGGCCGACCGCGCCTGGGTGGACGCGTACGAGCAGTACAAGGGCAAGCCCGACTTCCACGACGCCGCCTGGACCTACGGTGCCACCACCTTCGCCGACTGGGTGAAGAAGGGGTACATCGCGAAGAGTTCGAGCGGCGCCAAGGCCGAGGACGCGGGCGCGGCGTTCATCGCGGGGAAGTATCCGATGTTCTTCTCCGGCAGCTGGTGGTTCGGCCGCTTCAAGTCGGAGATCAAGGACGAGTGGGGCACGTTCCCCTTCCCCGGGTCGAAGCTGACGCTCGGCTCCGGCGGCAATCTGTGGGTCGTCCCCAAGGGCGCGAAGAACAAGCGGCTCGCCTACGACTTCATCGACATCACGATGAAGAAGGGCATCCAGAACACCCTGGGCAACGAGGGCGGCGTGCCCGTGGCCGCCGATCCGGCCGCGATCACCGACCCCAAGGCCAAGAGCCTGATCCAGGACTTCACCGCCTACTCCGACCGCGGCGGACTCGCCTTCTACCCGGACTGGCCGGTGCCCGGCTTCTACGACACCCTCGTCTCCGAGACCCAGAAGCTGATGACGGGCGACTCGAAGCCCGACGCCTATCTGGACGCACTGGCCAAGGCGTACGAGGCGGGCGCGCCGAAGGGATGAACCGGCAGCGCGAGTATCCGTACACGCTCTTCCTGATCCCCGGCGCGCTGGCCTTCCTGGCCGTCATCGTCGTGCCGTTCCTGATGAACACCGGGATCAGCTTCACCCACTGGCAGGGCGTCGGCACCCCGCAGTGGGCCGGTCTGGACAACTACCGGGACCTGCTGGACGACGACGCCTTCTGGGAGTCCTTCCGGCACAGCCTCGCCATGGTGGTGGCGATGGCCGCGATCCCGACCGCGCTCGGCCTGGTGCTGGCCGCCGCGCTGTTCGACTTCGTCGGCAAGCACTTCGGCGCCCGCACCGCGAGCGTGCTGCGGGCCTGCTTCTACCTGCCGCAGGTGCTGCCGATCGCGGTGGCGGGCATCGTGTGGAGCTGGATCCTGGCCCCCGAGAGCGGTGCCCTCAACGATCTGCTGCGGGCGGTGGGCCTCGGTTCGCTGCGCCACGACTGGCTGGGCGACCCGGACCTCGCGCTGTACAGCGTGATGGGCGTGATGGTCTGGGTCCAGCTGGGCTTTCCGCTGGTGGTGTTCATGGCGGGGCTGCAGCGCGTCGATCCGGCGCTGTACGAGGCGGCCGAGCTGGACGGCGCCTCGTGGTGGCGGCGGTTCTGGCACGTGACGCTGCCGCAGATCCGCCCGGAGATCTCGGTGGTGCTGCTGTGGTGCACGATCGCCGCACTCAAGGTGTTCGGCGCGGTGTACGTGCTCACCAAGGGCGGGCCGGGCGGGGCGACCAATGTCCCCTCGTACTTCTCCTTCCAGTCGTTCTTCGAGAAGACGCAGGTCGGCTACGGCTCCGCGGTCTCGACCGTGCTCACCGTGATCATCCTGGCGCTGGCCCTGGTCGCCCTGCGCCTCCAGACGAGGGCGGAGGACCAGGAGCGGTGAGGGCCGTGAAGCGATATCCGGTGCTGGCGGCGATGATCGTGGCGGCCGTCCTGATGGTGCTGCCGTTCCTGGTGGTCGCCCTCAACGCGGTGAAGTCGCCCGCCGAGTACTCCGCGAACGGGCCGCTGAGCCTGCCGAAGGGGCTCTACCTGGACGGGATCGCGGACTTCTGGGAACGGGTCGACTTCGGGCGGAAGCTCGTCAACTCCGTGCTGATCTCGGGGTCGGTGGCGGTCGGCGCCGCCGTGCTGTCCGTGCTCAACGCGTACGCCATCGGCATCGGCCGGGTGAAGGGCCGCCCCTGGGTGCTGGCCTTCTTCGTACTGGCGAACATGCTGCCGCAGGAGGCGCTGGTCTACCCCGTCTACTACCTGTCGAAGGAGGTGGGGCTGTACGACACCCGGCTGAGCGTGATCCTCGTCTTCACCGTGATCCAGGCCGCGTTCGGCACGTATCTGTTCTCCTCCGTCCTCGGCGCCTTCCCCAGGGAGATCATCGAGGCGGCCCGGATCGACGGCGCGAACAAGTGGCAGGTGCTGTGGCGGGTGGTGGTGCCGGTCAGCCGCCCGACCATCGGGGTGCTGCTGGTGTTCTTCTTCATCTGGACCTGGAACGAGTTCCTGCTGCCGCTGGTGATGCTGATCTCCAACGACAACCAGACGGTGTCGGTCGCCCTCGGCGTCCTCCAGGGCCAGCGGCTGATGGACGCCACCATGACCAACGCGGCCGCCCTGCTCGGCGTGGTCCCCGCGATCATCTTCTTCCTGATCTTCCAGCGGACCCTGACCCGTGGCATCGCCGCGGGCGCGGTCAAGTGACGAGGAGCGACGCCCATGAAGTTCAGCGACGGCTACTGGCTGCTGCGCGAGGGTGTCACCGCCGGGTACCCGACCGGGGCCCTGGACGTGGAGACCGGCCCCGGCAGCCTCACCGTGCACGCCCCCACCCATCCGGTCCGCCGCCGCGGCGACCTCCTCAAGGGCCCGGTCCTCGCCCTGACCTGCACCGCGCCGATGCCCGGCGTGATCGGGGTCCGGCTCACCCACTTCGCGGGCGGGGCCGGCCGGGGCCCGTCGTTCGAGCTGGCCGACGGCTCGTACGGGGAGGTGGACTGCGACGAGGACGAGGCCCGGCTCACCTCCGGCGCCCTCACGATGCGCATCGCCCGCACCGGCCCCTGGCGGGTGGCCTTCGAGGCGGCGGGACGCACGCTCACCGGCAGCGGGCCCAAGGACATGGGCATCATGGAGACCGCCGACGGCCGGCACTATCTGCGCGAGCGGCTGACCTTGCGCGTCGGCACCTCCGCCTACGGCCTCGGCGAGCGCTTCGGCCCGCTGGTGAAGAACGGCCAGACCGTCGACATCTGGAACGCCGACGGCGGCACCGCCACCGAACAGGCCTACAAGAACGTCCCCTTCTACCTCACCGACGCGGGCTACGGCGTCTTCGTCGACCACCCCGGCAACGTCTCCTTCGAGGTCGGCTCGGAGGCGGTCTCCCGCGTCCAGTTCAGCGCCGAGTGCCAGGAGCTGACGTACTACGTCATCCACGGGCCCACCCCGAAGGAGATCCTCGGGAAGTACACCGCCCTCACCGGCCGCCCCGCGCTGCCGCCCGCCTGGTCCTTCGGGCTGTGGCTGTCCACCTCCTTCACCACCTCCTACGACGAGGAGACGGTCACCGGCTTCGTGGCCGGGATGGCGGAGCGCGACCTGCCGCTGTCCGTCTTCCACTTCGACTGCTTCTGGATGCGCGAACACCACTGGTGCGACTTCACCTGGGACCCGCGCGTCTTCCCCGACCCCGCGGGCATGCTGCGGCGGCTGCACGACCGGGGCCTGCGGGTCTGCGTGTGGATCAACCCGTACATCGCGCAGCGCTCCCCGCTCTTCGCCGAGGGCAAGGCGGCCGGTCATCTCCTGAAGCGGCCGGACGGCTCGGTGTGGCAGTGGGACCTGTGGCAGCCCGGCATGGCCCTGGTCGACTTCACCAGCCCCGCCGCGCGGGCCTGGTACGCCGGGAAGCTGACCGCGCTGCTCGACATGGGCGTGGACTGCTTCAAGACCGACTTCGGCGAGCGGGTGCCGTTGGACGTGGTCTACGCGGACGGCTCCGACCCCGAGCGCATGCACAACTACTACACCCACCTGTACAACCGCACCGTCTTCGAGGCGCTGCGCGAGCGGCGGGGAACGCGGGAGGCCGTCGTCTTCGCGCGCTCCGCGACCGTGGGCGGCCAGCGATACCCGGTGCACTGGGGCGGCGACTGCGAGTCCACGTACGAGGCGATGGCCGAATCGCTGCGCGGCGGGCTCTCCCTCGGGCTGTCCGGCTTCGGCTTCTGGAGCCATGACATCGGCGGCTTCGAGGGCACCCCCGACCCCGCGCTCTTCAAACGGTGGATCGCCTTCGGGCTGCTGTCCTCGCACAGCAGGCTGCACGGCTCGTCCTCGTACCGCGTGCCGTGGCACTTCGACGAGGAGTCGGTGGCCTGCTTGCGCTTCTTCACCCGGCTGAAGCTGCGGCTGATGCCGTATCTGTACGAGGCGGCGCGCCAGGCGCACGCCGAGGGCGTGCCGGTGATGCGCGCCATGGTCCTCGAATTCCCCGCCGACCCGGGCTGCGCGGGCCTGGAGCGGCAGTACATGCTCGGCGGGGATCTGCTGGTCGCGCCGGTCTTCGACGACGAGGGCGAGGTCGCGTACTACGTCCCGGAGGGCACCTGGACCCAGGTGCTGAGCGGCCGGACCGTGTGCGGCCCGCGCTGGGTGCGCGAGCGGCACGGCTTCCTGAGCGTGCCGCTGCTGGCCCGGCCGGGCTCGGTGATCCCGTTCGGCGCCGCGTACGACCGGCCGGACGCGGACTGGGCGGACGGCGTCACGCTGCGGGTGTACGAACCCTCCGCCCTGCCCGGCACCGGGGTCACGGTCCGGGTCCCGGCCCCGGACGGCTCGACGGCCGTCGCGTTCACCGTCGTACGGGACGGGGACACCCTGCACGCCGAGGCGGACTGGTTCTGCCGCAGGCACTCGGCACCGTGGCGGGTGGAGGTGGTGGGCGGGCCGTCCGCCGACGCGGACGCGGGGACGGCCGCCCTCACGCTGGCGCTCAGCAGCGCCGGGGCTTGACCCAGGAGCACTCCAGATCCGCAGTCGGTGCGCCCCTCACGGCGCGGGGCCGCACCGCCTCGGTGCGGCCCTCGCCGGACTTCGCCAGTGTCACCACGATCGCGTCCTCCAGGGTCTTCACGGACGGCGCGAGGTAGTTGTTGAGCACGATGCTGTAGACCAGCTCCCGGCCGTCCGCGTCGGTGACGTACCCGGAGAGCGCGGAGGCGCCGGTCAGGGAGCCGGTCTTGCCGCGCGCGTTGCCCGCCGCCGGGGTGCCGCACATGCGCGAGCGCAGCGTGCCACCGACGAAGCGGTCCGGGGCGCAGGCCACCGGCAGCGAGCCGTACCAGTCCGCGTACCAGGGCTGGTGACGGACCGCCAGCAGCAGCTCGGTGAGCTGCCCGGCCGCGATGTTGTCCATCCGGGACAGCCCCGAGCCGTCCACCTGTCGTACCGATCCGGTGTCCACGCCCTGCTTCTTGAGCCAGTCCGCGATCGCGTCCAGGCCCGCGCTCCAGGTGCCCCGCCCCGCCGTCTCGTAGCCGATGGCCTTGGTGAGCACTTCGGCGTGGATGTTGTTCGACAGCTTCATGAACGGGATCAGCAGCTTCTTGAGCGGCATCGAGCGGTGGGAGGCGAGCGGGCGGGCGTCCGGCGGGGTGGCCTCGCCGAGGCGGGTGGGCCCCTCGACCCGTACGCCGTGCTCCTGGAGTGCGTCGGCGAACACGGCGGCGGCGT
This sequence comes from Streptomyces sp. NPDC019937, assembly GCF_040631655.1. Lineage (NCBI taxonomy): Bacteria > Bacillati > Actinomycetota > Actinomycetes > Kitasatosporales > Streptomycetaceae > Streptomyces > Streptomyces sp. NPDC019937. The sequence goes on along the minus strand of NZ_JBEYAL010000062.1, from coordinate 18,204 downwards.
AGCCGGTGGGCTCCCAGACGCTGACCCACTCCTTCGCCACCGGCGCCCCGGCCGCGATGGCGCCGCTGACGGTGATGGTGTTGGTCCCGTGGCCGCGTTCGACGGTCAGGCCGCCGCCGCTTCCGGTCCTCGCCCGGTTGTCGATGCGGACGTACCGCGTCCCGGGCGTGACCGTCACCTTCGGCCGCTCCCCCGCCGCCGCGCTGGGCGCGACCTCGACGATGACGCTGCCCGCGTCGTAGTCGGTGTCGGGGGCGACGGTGAGCGGGGAGATCTGCGCGGCGTAGTACGAGGACTCGTCGTCGGCGGCCCAGGAGCGGCCCGCGCGCTGCGCGTCGAACCGGGTGTCGTCGGCGATCAGCCGCCCGGTGACCCGGGTGATCCCCGCGTCGGCGATGTCCTTCGCCAGCCGGTCGTAGTCCCGCGCGAGCAGGGTCGGATCGCCGGTGCCGCGCAAATAGAGGTCGCCGCGCAGGGTGTGGCCGCGGCGGGTGCCGTCGGTCGAGACGTCGGTCCGGAAGGTGTGGTCGGGGCCGAGCAGCCCCATGGCGGCGGCCGAGGTGAACAGCTTGGTGTTGGAGGCGGGCATCAGCCGGTCGTCGGCCCGGTGCCGGTACAGCACGGCGCCGGAATCGGCGTCGGCGACCACCACCCCGGCCGCCCCGCCCTTCAGCAGGGGGTCGGCCAGGACGCGGTCGACGGCCTCGCCGAACCCGGCGCGGGAGGCGTCGGCCCCGGCCGGTGAACTCCAGGTGAGGGTGCAGACCAGCCCGATGACGAGGGGCCAGGCCCAGGCGCGCGCACGACGGTTCAAGGGTCTCCTCATGCCACGGGAGGATCCCGCACCCCGCCACTTCGCGACAGAGCACCCGGAAGTGACAACCTGAGTTCCGGATCGGGGGAACCGAACACGAAGAGAGTCGAGTACATCGATGGCCATGCCCGGAGCCGAACTGCTGTGTATCGCGATCGGCCTGTTCCTCTACGCCTGCGCCGTACGCGACGCCGGGCTGGTGCGACGGCTGCGCCGCGAGGGGATCCGTACGGAGGGCGTCGTGGTCGCCAACATCGCGGACCACCAGGCCCGGAACCCGAAGGGGAACCCGAAGGGGAACCCGAAGGGGAACCCAAAGGGGAACCCAAAGGGGAACCGGAATCCGATCCCGAAGCCGATCATCCGGTTCCACGACCATCAGGGCTACAAGGTGGAGTTCACGACCGCGATCCAGGGCGTCGGCCTGGGGCTGGCGACCGGCCGGAGGGTGGATGTGATGTACCTTCCGGGCGAATCGCGGAAGGCCCGGGTCTGGATGCGGCGCCACATAGTGGGCCCGACGGCGGGCCTGGCCCTGACCGGCACGATCTTCCTCGGCTTCGGCCTGGTGGTCGCCTTCAACTGACGCCCCCCGTCAGACCGCGCCGGAGAGCTGTTCGCGCACCCAGGCGGGATCGGGGTTGGTGTGCGGTCGGCCCGCCACGACGACCGTCGGCACGGTCTCGTTGCCGTCGTTGGCCACCCGCACCGCCGCCGCTCCCTGCGGGTCGCGCCAGATGTCGACCCAATGCGCCCGGCGGGCGCGGCGGCCCAGCCGGGTGCGCAGCCGGATGCAGTACGCGCAGCCGGGCCGCCAGTAGACGACCGGTCGGCCGTCGGCCGCGCTGCGGCGCTGTGCCTCCAGCGCGCCGATCGACCTGGGGAAGACCAGCGGCGAGTTGACGCCCGCGAGCAGCACGAACCCCAGCAGGACTGCTGCGGCGGCGCCCGGGCTTCCTCCGGAGGCCAGCCCGGTCGCGAGACCGGAGCCGCAGAGCACGAACAGCACCGGCAGGATCCAAGCGCGCATCGGTCAGCCCTCCACGGACATCGTGAGGCTGTCCGACAGGGCGGCGACGGCCGCACGGAGACGTACGTCCAGATCGTGCCGGGGCAGTGGCCGGCCTGGGCCTGCCCCAGCCGCCTCACCTGCCCCGCCCGCCTCGTCGGCTCGGGCCACCCAGCCCGCGAGCGCGCAGTGGAACGCGGCGACCAGCATGTCCACAGCCAGCCGGGGGCGTACGTCGTCGGGCGCCCCGATACCGAACCTCCGACGCAGGATGCTCAATGCCTCCTGCGTCGTGGCCTCGCAGAACTGCAGACCGTGCGCGGCCATCGAGGGCGTCCGCTCGGCCAGTCGGCGGCTGAGCAGGACCCGGCGGGCCCACCCCTCGTCGTCCATCCGCTCCAGCGCGACCAGCAGGGTGTCCCGCGCCAGCTCCACCAGCGTCCGCGGGCCCGGGTCCACGGTGTCCAGCTCCTCCAGGAAGGCCCGCCACAGGTCCTGGTCGGCGGCCATGGCGACGTCTTCCTTGCTGGTGAAGTAGCGAAAGAAGGTCCGCTTGGAGACCTCGACCGCCTCGCACAGCTCATCCAGCGTGACGCCGCCGAAGCCGCGCTCGGTGAACAGCTCCAGGGCGGTGTCGATCAGCGTCTGACGCGTGCGCCGCTTCTTGCGTTCGCGCAGCGACGGGGTGGGGGCGGCGGTCACGACGGCGAGTGTATCGCGCACGCGAATGCCACTTGCAGGCTTACGCCACTCAGTGGCATAACTGAGCCCGTCACCCCTTTGGAAAGGCGAACCCCATGCGCGCACTGCTCGTCGACTCCACCGCCCCCTCCGGTCTCCGCCTCGGCGAGACCGCCGACCCCGAACCCGCCCCGCACGAGGCGCTGGTCCGGGTGACCGCCACCTCCCTCAACTACGGCGAGGTCATGCACCGGGCCGAGGCCCCCGACGGCACGGTGCTCGGCTGGGACGCCGCCGGCGTCGTCGAGCGCGCCGCCGCCGACGGCTCAGGACCCGCCGCCGGAACCCCCGTCGTCACCCTCGGCGAGGCCGGCGGCTGGGCCGAACTGCGCGCCGTCCACACCGGCATGATCGGCGTCCCGCCCATCGGCGCCGACCCGGGCGCGCTCAGCACCCTCCCCGTCGCCGCCGCCAGCGCGCTGCGCGCCCTGCGCCGCGTCGGCGACACCCTCGGCCGCCGCATCCTGATCACCGGCGCCACCGGCGGCGTCGGCCGGTACGCCGTCCAACTCGCCCGGCTCGGCGGCGCGCACGTCATCGCCACCACCGGCGACCCGGCGGCCCACGGCGACGATCTGCGGGCCTTGGGCGCCCATGAGGTGCTCACGGCCCCGGAGGAGGCCGACGCGCCGGTGCACGGCGTGGTCGACCTCGTCGGCGGCCCCCAGCTCGTGGCGGCGTACGACACCCTCGCCGCCCACGGCACCCTGGTCTCCGTAGGCCATGTGACGGGCCAGCCCGAGACGTTCCCCTTCGGCGCCCTCTACGGGAACGCGGGCCGCCACGAGCGCTCGATCGTCACCTTCTACCTGCTGGAACGCCCCGACATCGGCCCCGACCTGACCTGGCTCGCGACCCGCGTCGCCGCGGGCGACCTGGACCCGCAGATCGCCTGGCGCGGCGGCTGGGACCGCGCCGACGAAGCCGTCACCGCCCTCGCCGAACGCCGCCTCCACGGCAAGGCCGTCCTGGACATCGGCCGGGCCGGCGGCTGACCAGGCGCGTCTCGTGATCGCCTGCGTCAACGGTTCGGTGGCCGCGTACGACGGCAAGAGCGGCAAGCAGCTGTGGAAGCTGTCCCACGACGACGCCGACCGCGTCCCGCCCCACGCGACTCTGGTCCGCAACGGCCTGCTCTACGGCGTCACCAAGAACGGCCCCGTCGTCATGGACGCCCGGACCGGCCAGGACAAGGAGGCCGCGCCGGGCATCGCCCCGTACGTCTCGGACGGCTACGTCGGCCTGGGCATCGCCGAGGACGACGGCCGCGTCACCGCCTACCGCGCGACCGGCTGACCCTACGCTCCTGGCCCTCACGTCCGACCCCGAAGCGGTGGCCGTCAAGGACTTCACGGAGCAGGGCGACGCCATGGTCGTGTCCCCGGACGGCCAATTCTCCTCGCCGGCCGCGCTGGGAGCGGGAACGGTCCTGGTGGACGTCGACTTCCGGCGGCTGGTCGACACGCTCTGCTCGGTCCGCCGCACGGCGACCCCCGGAGCCCGCCGGCACCGGCTCTTCCCCGATCTCGACTACCGGGACCCCTGCCCCTGACGGTCCCTGCCCGGGGAACGAAGAGCGATGCCCCGGGCAGGCAGCGGCGGGGCCCGGGGCCCCGGCCGCGTGCCCGCCGGGATGGCGGGTCAGACCACGGCGAGCCGGTCCACCAGCAGCTCCACCCTCGCCTCGGTGTCCTCCGGCGGCAGCCGTCCCGCCCGGGTCAGGGTCGCCACCCCGTGCAGGGACGCCCAGAACACCTCGGTGAACAACCCCGGGGGGACGCCCTCCCCGGCGACCTCGCCAAGACTCTCCAGCAGCGCGGCGAAGGCGTCCTTGAGAGGTTCCGGGGTGTCCTCCTGGGCGTACGCCAGGCCGCCGTCGAGCTGGAAGATGGCGTCGTAGACCGCCGGGTGGGAGGCGGCGAAGTCGAGGTAGGCGTGGGCGAGGGCGGCGACCCGCTCGCGCGGGCCGTCCGCGGCGGCGGTCGCGGCCCGCACCGCCGCGGCCAGCTCACCGGCGCCTTCGAGGGCGACGGCGCCGATGATCTCCCGTTTGCCGCGGAAGTGGCTGTAGAGGACGGGCTGGCTGTATTCGATGCGCTCGGCGAGCCGGCGGGTGGTGACCGCGTCCCAGCCCTGCTGCTCGGCGAGTTCGCGGGCCGTCGCCACGATGAGCCGTTCGCGGCTCGCCCGTTCGCGCTCCTTGCGTGCTTGTACCGACATGACTCAAACCCTAGCACCACTAGACAAGAGAGCGGCAGCAGCGCTAGCGTTGCGTCATCATCTAGCAGTACTAGATTTCATGGCCGCAAGGAGAAGAACCATGTCGCTGAAGAAGATCAACACCGTCCTGGCCACCGTCTTCATCCTCTTCATCCTCTGGTTCGGGACGGAGTACATCCTGAGCCCGGAGACGACGGCGCCGGGCTTCGGCCTGCCGAGCTGGCCGTCCGGCGACGGCGGCGGCTTCCTGATCGTCAAGGGGATCCGCGACGTCGTCATGGCCCTGGGCCTGGGCATCCTGCTGGTGACGGGCCAGCGCCGGGCGCTGGGCTCAGTGCTGCTGGTGGAGTCCCTCGCCGCCTACGGCGACATGACCACGGTGCTGGCCCACCACGGCTCGGTGGCCACCGCGTTCGGCGTCCACTGCCTGACCGCGACGCTGATGGCGGTCAACGGCCTGCTGATATTGCGCGAGACCCGCAAGGTCGCGGCCGCTCCGGCGACGCCCGCCCGGCAGCCCGCCTGACCCCCTCGCGCGTGCGGGCCGCCGCGGACCGCACGATACGACGAAGGCCCCGCCGGGTGGCGGGGCCTTCGTCGTACATGGGATGAGTGGAGATGGCGGGAATCGAACCCGCGTCCAACGGTGCGGAATCAGGGCTTCTCCGAGCGCAGTCCGCTGTGATTTTCTCGGCCCCGGAGATCACGCGGACAAGTCTCCGACGGGCTCAGTCACTGTTTGATTTCCCACTACACCCCGTGACCGGGTCTAGTGGTTTAGTTCCCTAGTCGATGCCAGGATCCGGGTCGGGAACAGCCCCGGGCTGACACTTCGCGAAGTCGCTACTTAGGCAGCGAGGGCGAAGGAATCGCGCTTGGTGTTGGCGATTATTGGTTGCGACATATGGTTTACGAGATCATTGCCGCTTCCTCGGCTCGCTTCCCCTGCTTCGACAGCCGCTGTCGAAACCGATCATCCCCATGTGCACTCTGTTCAATTAGATACTGCTTCAATCGTGGTGCCACGCCCTCGTGGGGGCGCACCGCCATCATAGGTGAACAACGCGCTACGGGGCCACATCATTCCCGCCGGGCGACGTCCGAGGTCAGACTCGGCCGCGTTCGCGGCGGCGGACCGCCGAGATCGCCCGGTCGGTCTCGCGGCGGTCCTGCTTCTCACGGAGGGTCTGGCGCTTGTCGTACTCCTTCTTGCCCTTGGCGAGCGCGACCTCGACCTTGGCGCGGCCGTCCTTGAAGTACAGGGACAGCGGCACGATGGTGTTGCCGGACTCCTGGGTCTTGGCGAGGAGCTTGTCGATCTCGGCCCGGTGCAGCAGCAGCTTGCGGCGGCGGCGTGCCGAGTGATTGGTCCACGTCCCCTGGCTGTACTCGGGGATGTGGACGTTGTGCAGCCACGCCTCGCCGTTGTCGAGCTGCGCGAAGCCGTCGACGAGCGAGGCGCGCCCCTGGCGGAGCGACTTCACCTCGGTCCCGGTCAGCACCAGACCGCACTCGTAGGTGTCGAGGATGTGGTAGTCGTGCCGCGCCTTCTTGTTCTGCGCGATCAGTTTGCGACCCGTCTCTTTAGCCATAGCGAGGTCATTCTCGCACTAGGACCCGCCCCCGAGGCCACTCAATACCGTGCGGGCGCGTGCCTCGGCGCTCGGGCCGTCGTCGCCGTGGACGGTGAGATCGGGGGTGATGCCCTCGCCGTCGACGTTGCGGCCGGCGGGGGTGCGGTAGTGGCCGACGGTCAGCTCGGCGACCGAACCGTCGGCGAGCTTGCTGGGCATCTGCACCGAGCCCTTGCCGAAGGTGCGGGAGCCGACGACGATGGCGCGGCCGCGGTCCTGGAGCGCTCCGGTGAGCAGTTCGGCGGCGCTCATGGTGCCGCCGTCGACGAGGACGACCAGCGGGCTGCGGGTGTCGCCGCCGGGCCGGGCGTCCAGGACGCGCTGCTCGCCTCGTACGTCGTACGTGGCGACCAGGCCGCCGTCGAGGAAGGAGGAGGCGGTGGTGACGGCCTCGGTGACCAGGCCGCCGGAGTTGCCGCGCAGGTCCAGGAGGATGCCGTGGCCCGGGGGCACGTCCCCCACGGCGCGCCGCACCTCCTCGCCGGAGCCCTTGGTGAAGGACTCGACCTTGATGCGGACGGCGCCCCGGCCGCGGTCGCCGACGCGGTCGACGGTGACCGGCTCGGTGGCCAGCCGCGCCCGGTGCAGGGTCCGCCGCCACCGGTGGCCGTCCCGCTCCAGGCCGAGCACCACGGGGGTGCCCGCCGAGCGGCCGGTGTGTCCGCGCAGCCGGGCGACGACCTCGGTGACGGGGTGGCCGGTGGCCTTCATGCCGTCGACGGTCAGCAGCCGGTCGCCGGACCGGATCCCGGCCCGGTCGGCGGGGCTGCCGGACTGGACGTGATCGACCTCGATCCGGCCGCCGGTCCCCACCCGCGCGGAGACCCCGACGCCGACGTAGGCGCCGTCGAGGTGCTGGCGGAATCCCTCGTACTCACGGGCGCTGTAGACCGCGCCCCAACGGTCGCCGCTGCGGCTCACCACCTCGCGGGCGGCCTGCGAACCTGACTTCCCGTCCGCCGCGGCCTCGGCAGCCGCCGCCTCGACCTGGTCGCTCTCGGCGGAGCCGGCGGCGACCGGGCGGATCGGTATCCGCGCGGCCGACGAGCCCCGGTCGGCGGCTCGGGCGGGACCTTCCGCGCCCCAGGAGCCGGTGGCGGCGCCGGTGGCGAGCACGCTCACGAAGACCAATGTCAGGGCGGCCCCGTGGCGAATGCGGCGGGGATGGACGAACAAACACGGGCCCGACATGCCGGTGAGTGTAGGGCAAGCCCAGGCGCCGTACGCCGCGTTGTGAGGTACGGCGCCCTGGGCGAATGTCACACCTTGAGGTACTTGCGGAGCGCGAAGAAGGCCGCGAGGGCGGGCATGAGCAGCCCGATCGCCAGCACCAGCGGCAACTTGGCCAGCACCGCGTCCCAGCCGATGAAGTTGATCACGTCGATCTTGCCCGCGAGCCAGTTGTCGACCAGGAAGTACTGGCCGCTGACGAGGAGTACGCAGGAGAAGCCCGCCCCCAGCAGCCCCGCGATGGCGGCCTCCATGATGAACGGCATCTGGATATAGAAGCTGGACGCGCCGACGAGCCGCATGATCCCGGTCTCCCTGCGCCTGCTGAACGCCGACACCCGCACCGTGTTCACGATCAGCATCAACGCGACCACCAGCATCAGCGTCATCACGCCGAGCGCCGCGTACTTCATGCCGTTGAGCAAATTGAACAGATCGTCGACCAGGGCCTTTTGGTCCTGGACCTCCTGCACCCCGGGCCGGGCGGCGAAGGCGGTGGAGATGACGTCGTACCGCGTCGGGTCCTTGAGCTTGATGCGGAAGGACTCCTGCATCTGGTCCGGCGTCAGGGAATCGGCCAGCGGCGAATCGCCGAACTGCTCCTTGTAGTGCTTGTACGCCTGCTCACTGGTCTCGAACTGAACCGACTCGACGATGTTCATCTGGTTCAGTTCGGAGCGGATCTCCTTTTTCTGGACGTCGGTGGCCGCGCCTTTCGCGCAGTTGGCCGAGGACTCCTTGTCGTTCTTGTTGCAGAGGAAGATCGAGACGTTGACCTTGTCGTACCAATAGCCCTTCATCGTGCTCACCTGCTCGCTCATCAGCAGGGACCCGCCGAACAGGGCGAGCGAGAGGGCCACGGAGACGATCACCGCGAAGGTCATCGTGAGATTGCGGCGGAGACCGACGCCGATCTCCGACAGGACGAACTGGGCGCGCATGGCGTCCTTTCAGGTGCTGGTAGCCGTGATCAGTGCTGGTAGCCGTAGACGCCGCGGGACTGATCGCGGACAAGACGGCCCTTCTCAAGCTCGATCACGCGCTTGCGCATCTGGTCCACGATCTGCTGGTCGTGCGTGGCCATGACGACCGTGGTGCCGGTCCGGTTGATCCGGTCCAGCAGCTTCATGATCCCGACGGAGGTCTGCGGGTCCAGGTTGCCCGTCGGCTCGTCCGCGATCAGCAGCATCGGACGGTTCACGAACGCGCGCGCGATGGCCACGCGCTGCTGCTCACCGCCGGACAGCTCGCCGGGCATCCGGTCGTCCTTGCCGCCCAGGCCCACCAGGTCGAGCACCTCGGGCACGGTCTTGCGGATCGCGCCCCGGGGCTTGCCGATCACCTCCAGCGCGAAGGCGACGTTCTCCCCGACCGTCTTGTTGGGGAGCAGCCGGAAGTCCTGGAACACCGTGCCCAGCTGGCGGCGCATCTGCGGCACCTTCCAGTTGGACAGCCGCGCGAGATCCTTGCCCAGCACATGGACCGCGCCGTGGCTCGCCCGCTCCTCGCGGAGCAGCAGCCGGAGAAAGGTGGACTTTCCCGACCCGGAGGAGCCCACCAGGAAGACGAACTCGCCCTTCTCGATCTCGAGCGAGACATCCCGGAGTGCGGGACGGGTCTGCTTGGGGTAAGTCTTGGATACGTTGTCGAATCGGATCACTGATGCACCACGGTCGACCTGGGTAGCGGTACGGGCTGCAGCCGGAGCGGCTCCCGTCGGTGAGCGTGACCATACGCGAACCGCGCGCGGGCGCGCAGCGCCCATCCGGCTTGGTGCGTTTATTCACGGCACTATTGGGGGCAAACGGTTGACAAACTGGCCGTCGGACCGTCCGAAACGGCCACAGAACCGGTACGGACGCGGCACGGAATCGTGCGGGGCGCGCCGAACCGGGCGGAAGCTGGCACAGTGGAAGGGGAACCAACCCATTTCCCCGAGCGTTGGCCCCATATCTACTGCGGCACCGCCGCGCGGGAGGAGAAAGCGCATGACGTACGACAGGCTCGTCTGCGCCAACTGCGCGAGCCCGGTCAGCGAGGGCCGCTGCCCGGTCTGCCGGGCCAGCAGGGAGCGCCTGCAGCAGCAGGAGGGCCCCTTCGCCGGGCTGACCCCGGCCGCGCTGATAGCGCTCCTGGTGGCACTGATCGCGGTGGCCGTGCTCGCTCACGAGATGGCTGCGGCGGCGTAACGCGGTGTAACCGGTAGGTACCGGCCACAGACGCCCGAGGGGCCCGGAGCTCTGCAGCGCTCCGGGCCCCTCGTCGTGCGTGTGGCGTGAATCAGGCCACGTTGTTGTTGCGGTTCGCGAGACGCGGCATGACCCGGAAGCCGATGCCACCCGCGATCATCGTCGCGGCACCGATCAGCAGGAAGGTGGTCTCGGAGGAGGCACCGGTCTCGGCCAGCTCCTCCTTGGCCTTGCCCTGCTCGACCGGCTTGGAGCCGACGCTGTCGGTGTCCGTGTTGTCGTCGCAGTTGGTGGAGTCGAGGTCCACGGTGCAGGTGGAGTCGTCGCCCCCGGCGCCGCCGCCCTGGCTGGGCGAGGTGCTGGGCTGGCCGGACGGCCCGTCGGTCGGCTCGTCCGTCGGCTGGGCCGTCGGCCCGTCCGTCGGCTCGTCGGTGGGCTGGTCGGTCGGCTCGTCGGTGGGCTGATCCGTCGGCTCGTCGGTCGGCTGATCCGTCGGCTCGTCCGTCGGCTCGTCCGTCGGCTGATCCGTCGGGTCGTCCGTCGGGTCACCGGTGGGAATCTCGGTCGGCTCGTCGGTCGGGTCGTCGGGGTTGCGGACGCCGACACCGACGTCGAGGCCCTTCTCGTCCGCCTTGACCGAGGCGTCGACGCCACCGATCCCGACGTCGATCCCCACGGCCGATGCGGCGCCGGCGGCGGTCAGCGACGCACCGGCGGCGATCACCGCGGCGGCCGCTATGCGCGCGACACGCAGCCGCGTCTTCTTCGTCATCTGCCTGCTACCCCCAGTAGCTGTACTCGTAATGGAGAGCAGCTATGCACGGGGCCACGGCCGTCAGGGGGAGAAGTTCCGGGCTCTGCCTGCTCAGGCGATCCACCGGTCCCCGTTCACACGCGCCCCAGTCATACGCATGCCGCGCGTCAGCCTTCCCAGTTTTCATGACACCGTCAAGCGTCTTTGGGAACGAGATGTCCGCTATGAAGGCGCTTGTGTGACGCATGGGTACAGGACTGTGACCAAAAAAGGTCCTTGCGCGACCACTTGGGGACCGAGGAGTCCGTCGCGAGGGGCGGCTCAGCGGGTCCTAGCTGCCCTGCTCGCGCTGCTCGCGCCAGCGGATTCCGGCCTCGAGGCTGCGCTTGTCGTTCCTCTCGCAGGGGATCCGCACGGTCGAGTTACTTCTCCTGCTTCTTCCGCCAGCGGATCCCCGCTTCGAGGAAGCCGTCCAGCTCGCCGTCGAGCACCGCCTGCGGGTTGCCGACCTCGAACTCGGTGCGCAGGTCCTTGACCATCTGGTACGGGTGCAGGACGTACGAACGCATCTGGTTGCCCCAGGAATTGCCGCCGTCGCCCTTGAGCGCGTCCATCTTGGCCTGCTCCTCCTGGCGGCGGCGCTCGAGCAGCTTCGCCTGGAGGACGTTCATGGCGGTCGCCCGGTTCTGGATCTGCGAGCGCTCGTTCTGGCAGGAGACCACGATGCCGGTCGGGATGTGGGTCAACCGCACCGCGGAGTCGGTGGTGTTGACGCCCTGCCCGCCGGGGCCCGACGAGCGGTAGACGTCGACCCGCAGCTCGGACTCGTCGATCTCGATGTGGTCGGTCTGCTCGACCACCGGCAGCACCTCGACGCCCGCGAAGGACGTCTGGCGGCGGCCCTGGTTGTCGAACGGCGAGATGCGCACCAGGCGGTGGGTGCCCTGCTCGACGGAGAGCGTGCCGTAGGCGTACGGCGTCTGCACGGCGAAGGTGGTCGACTTGATGCCGGCCTCCTCCGCGTACGAGGTCTCGTAGATCTCCGTCTTGTAGCCGTGCCGCTCGGCCCAGCGCAGATACATCCGCTGCAGCTGCTCGGCGAAGTCGGCGGCGTCGACGCCGCCCGCCTCGGCGCGGATGTTGACGAGCGCCTCACGGGAGTCGTACTCGCCGGACAGGAGGGTGCGCACCTCCATCTCGTCGACGGCCTTGCGCACGGCCTCCAGCTCGGCCTCGGCCTCGGCGCGCGCGTCCTCGTCGCCCTCGTCGGAGGCCAGCTCGAACAGCACCTCGAGGTCGTCGATCCGGCCGCGCAGCTCCTCGGCCCGGCGCAGATGGCCCTGGAGGTAGGAGAGCTTGCTGGTGATCTTCTGGGCGCTCTCCGGATCGTCCCACAGGGACGGGGCCGCCGCCTGCTCCTCGAGCACGGCGATGTCGGCCCGCATCTTGTCGAGGTCCAGGACGGCCTCGATCGACCCCATGGTCGAGGAGAGGGACTTCAGCTCTTCGGATACATCGACGACTGCCACGTGCACCAGCCTAACCGCTATAGAAGGATCTCCGGCCCGTCGGTCCCTCGCCGGGACAGCGGGCCCTCATGGGAGGACCGGCGGCCCTCAGGGGGCACCGGAATCCTGCCCGGGCTCCTGCCCCGAACCCTGTCCGGCACCCTTCCCGGCGCCTTGTCCGGTGCCCTGCCCTGCGCCCTGTCCGGAGTCCTGCGAGGACGAGTGCTCGCCGCCCTTGGGCGCATCGCCGCCGTCCCCGCCGCCCGCGACCAGCCAACCGCCGATGCCCAGGACGACCAGCGCCGCCACCGTGGCCGCGGCGACCTTGAGCCGACGGCGGCGCAGCGCTCCCGAGACCGCGGGATGGCGCGCCGAGCCCGCCCGGCGCTGACCGTGAACGCGAGGGGCGCGCGCGGTGCCGTGCGCGCCGCCCGCCAGCTCGTCCGCGCTGGGCACGCGCATGCTGGTGTGCGTATCGCGGCTGCCGTCCGGCACCGCGCCCGGGACCAGCGGGACCGCGCCGCGCCGCCGCTGCGGCCCGCCCTGGCCGTACCCCTGCCCGGCCCCCTGGCCGTATTCCTGGCCCTGGCCCGGTCCGGCGGGGGCGGGCCGGTGCCCGCCCTCCGGGTGGCCGCCCTCGTCCTCCCGCCGCTCGTCGGACTCGTCCGGCTCGTCGATGTCCAGCGGCGGGTATCCGGCCAGGCTGGGCAGGATCTCGCGCAGCCGCGCGGCCAGCTCGGAGGCGCGCAGCCGGGAGGCGGGCGCCTTGGCGAGGCACTGGAGCAACAGCTGCCACAGCTCGTCGGGGATACCGGGCAGCGGGGCGACGGTCTCCGTCACATGGCGGCGCAGGATCGCGCCGGGGTGGCCGCCGCCGAACGGGGTGAAGCCCGCCAGCAGCTCGTACAACACCGTGGCCAGGGCGTACACGTCCACGCTGGCGCGCGGCGGCAGCCCTTCGATGATCTCCGGCGCGAGGTAGTCGGGGGTGCCGATGACGCTGCGCGGGTTGGGCGAGCGGCCCTGCGACGGCTGCTGGCCCCGGGGCGGGCGGCCGCCGCGGGACCGGCCCGGTTCGTCGACCAGGCGCGCGATGCCGAAGTCGGTCAGCAGGGCGGGGTGGGAGCGGCCGGGGCCGAGCGGTCCCTGCATGTCCAGCAGGACGTTCTCCGGTTTGACGTCCCGGTGCACGATCCCGGCGGCGTGCGCCGCGGCCAGCCCGTCGGCGACGTCCGCGGAGATCGCGACCGCGGCCTCCGGGGACAGCCGCCGCTCGCGGTCGAGCCGGGTGCGCAGATCCGTTCCGCGGATCAGGTCCATGACCAGGGCCAGGTCGTTGCCGTCCACCACGAGATCACGCACACCGACCACCCGTGGGTGGTCGAGGCTGAGCAGCGCGGTGCGCTCCTGTACGAAACGGCCCACGAGCTCCTGGTCGGAGGCGAGATCCTCGCGCAGGAGCTTGATGGCGACCGGGCCCTCGGGGCCCTCGCCCAGCCACACCGTGCCGGCGCTGCCGCGGCCCAGGACCTGGTGCGCGGTGTACCGGCTGCCGATCTTCCGTGACAAGACTGCTCCGAATCCTCCGACAGGGGGCACGTTGGCGACAAAGCTACGCGGCTACTGGCGCGTTGGGGGCATCAGACAGCGCCAACTGTCACTTCTGAGCGGAAAACACCCCTTGGATGTCGACAAATCACCTGACTCGGCGCATCGGTCGGGGTGTTGAGGGCGCTCCGGTGTGCTCTTGGTGCGCGGGGGATTCAGCCGTGGGTCAGCTCGGGCCGCCGAGGCTGGAGATCCAGTCCTTGACCTCGGTGACCCAGGACGAGACCGCGTCCCAGTAGCCCTTGCCCTCGGCGACCCAGTCCTTGAGCGGGGTCAGCTCCCAGATCAGCCAGGAGCCCACGACCAGGATGAGGATCACGAACAGGCAGCCCTTGAGGCAGCCGAGCCCGGGGATCTTCATCCGGTTGGGGTTGGACCCGCGCTGCCGGGGCTCGCGGCGCTCCGGCTCCGGCGGCGGCGCGTAACGCTGCGGCTGCTGGGGCTGGTGCGGGGCCGGGGCGTACTGCTGCGGCTGCTGCTGTTGCTGACGGCGCGACGGCTGCGGCTGCGGGGGCTGCTGCGGCTGCTGGTACGGCTGTTGTTGCTGCTGTTGGTACTGCTGCTGGTACTGCTGTTGCTGATAGCCCTGCTGCTGGTACCCCTGCGGCGGCTGCGGCGGTCCGGGGCGGCGCTGGGGGCGGCGGCGCAGCGGGTCCTCGCTCGGGTCGAGGTACTGGACCTGCGTCTGCTCGTTGCGGTCGCGGGCCGCGGCCATCTGGTTCTGCCAGGGGTGCGGATCGTCCTGGCCGGGGGCGCCGCCGGGCGGCACGGGCGGCATGGCCCGGGTGGGGTCGGCGCCCGGGCCCGTGGTGGGGAGCACGTTGGTCGCCGCGGCCGGGTCGTACGAGGGCTGGTTGCCCGGCGCGTTCGTCGGCAGGACCTGGGTCGCGTCGCCCGCGTCCGCGGGGGCGGTGTCCGGGACCGGCGCCGGCGCCGGATCCGGCGCGAGCAGCGCGGCGACGCCGAGGGCGGCCTCCGCCTGCGCGGCCGAGGCGTGCACGCCGATACCGGCGGCGACCACGCGCAGGCCCCGGGCCAGGCTCTCGGCGCTGGGGCGCTCGTCCGGGTTCTTGCGCAGACAGCGCTCTATGACGGTCCACAACGGCTCGGGCACGGTCGTGGGGCGGCGCGGCTCCTCGCTCAGGTGCCGGTGCAGCACCTCCAGCGCGGTGTTCCCCGCGAACGGCGGACGGCCGGTGGCCAGCTCGTACAGCATGATGCCGGCGCCGTAGATGTCCACCGCGGACGTCTGCGGACGGCCCTCGGCGGACTCCGGCGCCACGTAGGCGGGGGTCCCGACGAACTCCTGGGTCCGGGTCAGCCCGGGCGAGTCGGCGAGCCGCGCGATGCCGAAGTCGGTCAGCATCGGGTGCATCTCCTCGCCCTCGCCGGTGCCCGCGAGGAGCACGTTGGCGGGCTTGAGGTCGCGGTGCACGATGCCGTCGGCGTGGCTGGCGGCGAGCGCGTCGGCGACCTGCGCCATGAGGAGGGACGCGGCGACGGGGGTGAACGGGCCGTTCGCGCGCAGATAGTTGTGGAGATCCGGACCGTCGATCAGGTCCATGACGAGGGCGAGCAGATCGCCCTCGACGACGAGATCGCGGGTGCGGACGATGTTGGGGTGGGTGAGACGGAGCAGCACGGAACGCTCGCGGAGAAAGCGCATGACGATGTCCGCGTCGTTCGCCAGCTCCTCCTTGAGGACCTTGATGGCGACCGTCTCGCCGGGCTGCCCGGCCACGGCCGCCTCGGCGCCCGCCGTCTCCCGCTGGCTGGCCCGCCAGACGGTGCCCGTGGCTCCGCGTCCGAGCGGCTCCTCGAGCAGGTACTTGCTGCCTACCGGCCGCACGTCATGCGCTCCCTGGTCGTGGTCATATCGCTTGCATCGCTTGCTGCGTCGCTTGTACTGACTGCCGTGCTCGTCCGCCCACTGTAATGGGGACGGACGAGGTGCCGTACCGATCACCGCGGGACCCGACCGGGCCCCGGGGAAAGACGCGTGATCCGGAGGGACGGTTGCCCGCTCCTCGCTCCCCGACACGGCGGAGCCGTCCTCGGCCAGGCGGCACCCACGCGGCACTCACGCAGCGGATCCGGTCGCAATCAGCCAGTTTCGGCCGACTAGCCGACCAATCAAGATCATGTGGCGCCAGGCGACGGGCGAAGTGTCAGCGGCAGGTGCGAGGATGCACGCAGCACGGAAGCGCCGAGCGGCGGGGGGCTCACGCTCCGTGACCCGTACGGCCCCGTACGGACCTGTACGTGCCGAAGCGCCTGGGGGCGAGGCGGCGGGGTTGGCACCCCCGCCCGGCCCCCCGGACAGAAGGGACCGTTGACGGCGATGCAGATTCGGCTGACCGTCCTCGGGCCGCGCAGCGCCCATCCGGGCCGTTCCGGCCATCCTGCGCCCGCGCAGCCGCCGCACGCCCTCGCGGGCGCGGTGGACGTGCTCGTGACCGCTCCCGTCGGCACCGCCCTCGCCTCCGTGACGAGCGGCCTCGCCGCCGCCGTCGCCGCGGCCGGGCACGACGCCGGGGGCGGCACCGGCGCGGTCGTGGTCTACGCGGGCTCGGAGCGGCTCGACCCACAGCGCTGCGCGCTCGGCGAGCCGCCGCTGGTGGACGGCGCGGTGCTCTCCCTCCACGCCCCGGCCGACCCCGATCACTACCCCGGCTACCCGGGCTACCCCGGGCTGCCCGAGGCGGCCGTGTCCGACGCCACGGTCCACCTGGACGTGATCGCCGGGCCCGACGCGGGCGGCGTCCACCTGCTGCACGGCGGCCAGGTCCGCATCGGCCGCTCCGCCGACGCCGACGTCCCCCTGGACGACCCCGACGTCTCCCGGCTGCACTGCGCCGTGACGGTCACCGAGGACGGCCGGGTGACCATCGCCGACCTCGGCTCGACGAACGGCACCGCCGCCGACGGCGCCCCCGTCGGCCGCGACCCCGTACCGCTCGCGCCGGGCGCGCTGCTGCGGATCGGGGAGTCCGCGCTGCGGCTGCGCGCCCCCGCCGCCGCGCCGTCGTCCCCGGTCCGCCTCCCGGTCCACCCGGATGGCGAGGGCCATCTGCGGGTCGCCCCCCGCACGGACGGCGTGGCCCACGCCCAGGGCCCCTGGACCGGCGCCCCGCCGCCCCGCCGCCCCGGCCGGGGCTGGGCCCCGGCCGGCCAGTGGGACGCCACGACCCACGCGGGCCCCCAGGGCGTCACCCCTCACCTCCACCCCGGAGCCCCCACCACCCACGGCACGGGCACGTCGCCGGGCGCCCCGCCAGCGGACACGGGGCCGCATGCCGAGCGTCCGGCAGCCCCGGGCCACCCCGCCGCCCAGGCCCCCTGGGCCGAAGGTGCGGCGGGCGGCGGCGCGCCGTACGGCGCCCCGGCCGGCAGCGGGATCCCCGGGCAGCCGGGCGCGGCGGGCGACGCCCCCTACTGCGGCCAGACCCACGGCGGACGGTCCGCGGCCCCCGCGCACGACGCGCAGGAGCCATGGGGCCCCCGTACGGGCGGTGGCAGGCATCCCGCGGGCCCCGATCCCCGGACCGGAGGCCGGGGCGGCAGCGCGCCCTACGACGGCCCGGCCGCCACCGGACCGCGCGGCGCCGCCGGGCGGCCGGGCGCGGGCGGCAACGCACCGCATGGCGACCCGACGGGCGGCGGAGTCCCCGGACAGCCGGGCGCGGCAGGCCCCGCCCCCTACGGCGGACGGTCCGCGGCCCCCGCGCACGACGCCCAGGAACCCCGCCGCACGAGCGGGGGCAGGCCCTCAGCGAGCCCCGGCCCCTGGGCCGGGGGCCCGGCAGACGGCAGCGAACCGTACGGCGACCCGAACACCCCCGGGCCGCACAGCACAGCCGACCGACGACCGTCCGACGACCGCGACCCGGCCCGACGGCCCGGCGGGGGCGGTGGCGCGCCCCAGGGCACCCCCACCGGCAGCAGCCGGACCCCCGGCGCCGCCGGACGGCCGGGGCCTGGGGCCGGAGGCCCGGGCAGCGGCGCGCCGTACGACGGCCGGACCCACCCCGGTCCGCACAGCGCAGCCGACCAGCGACCGGACGCGGGCGGAGGCGCGTCCTACGGCGGACCGCACGGCGCGCGGGAACCCTGGCCGGGTGACAGCCGCACCGGCCAGGGCAGGCATCCCGCGAGCCCCGGCCCACGGGCCGGAGGCCCGGCGGGCGGCGGCGCGCCATATGACGACCCCGCCGCCGCCGGACCGCGCGGCGTGACCGACGGGCCCCCGGCCGACGCGCCCGGGCTTCCCGGACAGCGCGGCAGCGGCCGGGGTTCCGGCGGACCGCAAGAACCCTGGCCGGGCGGCGCGCCGCACGGCGCAGGCGACCGGCGTCCCGGGGGCCGGGGGCGGGGGACGCCGTTGCGGGGGACCACCGTGCCGCAGGGGCTCGGCGAGGCGGGCGCGTCGTACGCGTACGACGCGCCCGGGGCGCAGGTCCGGCGGGGTGGGTTAGGTGGCTGGGTGGGGCAGCTGTC